>CAJBMJ010000088.1 GCA_903954045.1 uncultured beta proteobacterium
GGGCGGGCTTGGGCAGCTGGCAGTGCAGGTACCTGCGTTGCGCCGGTTGGGTCTGTTACCCCGCATCGGGCTGCGGTGGTCCGTGATTCGGGAAGCCTGGCGTGATCCTGGCACCCGCAGGATCGGCCGACTGATGTTGCCAGCCTTGCTGGGCGTGAGCGTGGCGCAGATATCCCTGCTTATCAACACCCAAATCGCGTCGCATCTGCCAACGGGCAGTGTCAGTTGGCTGACCTACTCAGACCGTCTGATGGAGTTTCCTACCGCCATGCTGGGCGTGGCTTTGGGAGTGGTATTGATGCCGCAACTCGCCGCAGCGAAGGTGTCCGGCGATGCAGACCGCTATTCTGGCTTGCTCGACTGGGGCCTGCGAATCGTGGTGCTGTTGTCAGTGCCCTGTGCCGTGGCCTTGCTTACTTTTGCCAAACCCCTGGTGGCAGTGCTGTACCACTACGGCGCTTTCACCGAGCGCGACGTGCAGCAGACCGCGCTGGCGCTGATGGGCTGGGGTGCGGGTTTGGTGGGCATTGTGTCCATTAAAGTTTTGGCCCCGGGCTACTACGCTAGCCAGGATGTCAAAACGCCGGTTCGCATTGCCATCGTGGTGCTGGTGTTGACGCAACTGCTTAATCTGGCCTTTGTACCCATGTTTGCCCATGCAGGCCTGTCGTTGTCTATCGGCTTGGGTGCACTGCTGAACGCTGTGTGGCTGTTGATCGGTCTGCGCCTGAGAAAAACCTATCTCCCGGCACCTGGCTGGGGGGTATTTGTCTTGCAGGTGTTCGCTGCCAGTGCTCTGCTCTTGATTTATTTGATGTGGGCAGCGCAGGCTTTTGCCTGGACCGAACTGCGCTCGGAAAGTCTGAAACGTATTGGCCTGCTCGCGGCCTTGCTGATTGGCGCAGCTGGGGTTTATTTCGGCGCCGTGTGGGCCGCAGGGCTGAACCTGCGACAATTTCTTCGTCGCTAACTTTTCCTGCGAGGCCCGGTATGCATTTACCTTATACGCCGCCCACTGCGCTGGATTATTTTGGTTCACTGGTGCAAACGGATACCGAGTTTGCCCTGTTTGAGGCTGCCATCAGCCTGGCCCAGGACGAGTATCCCGAACTCGATATTCAGTCAGTGCTGGACGATGTGGACCAACTCCTGGCGAGAATCCGCAGGCGATTGCCTGAAGACGCTGGCGCTTTGCAGAAGCTGCGCATCCTGAATCAGTTTTTCTTTCGCGATTTGGGTTTTGGCGGCAACGTCAATGACTACTACGACCCGGACAATAGCTTCATCCATGTCATGTTGCGAACCCGCCGTGGTATTCCAGTGTCATTGGCTTTGCTCTGGATGGAGTTGGCCCAGGGGCTTGGTCTCTCAGTGCGTGGCATCGGCTTTCCGGGCCACTTCATGGTCAAGGTCAATCTGCCCATGGGGCAGGCCGTGATTGACCCACTGACGGGACAGTCGCTCAGCCGTGAAGAGTTGTCAGAGCGCCTGGATCCCTTTCGCAGGCGCAACGGGCTTGACGACGGCATGGATATTCCGCTGGGCTTGTACCTTCAAACTGCGCCGCCCAGGGAAATCATTGCCCGGATGTTGCGCAATCTGAAAGAAATTCACCGAACGCAAGAAGACTGGGAGCGCCTGCTCGCTGTGCAGGAGCGCTTGATTGTGTTGTTGCCAGAATCCTGGCCTGAGTACCGCGACCGCGGTTTGACGCACGCTGAGTTGGGCCACACCGAGCAGGCTCTGGCTGATCTGGAGTGCTACCTGGTGCACGCGGATGCGGTGGTGGATGTAGATGCCATAGCCGATCGCGTTGAAGAATTGCGGCGACACAGCAGCTAGGAAGATTAGTGCACAAGGATTTCCAGAGCCACATCAAGGGCTGAGGTATCTCAATCACAGCCAAGAGCTATCGCCTAACGCGAAGTGGCTGCTCAAGCAATTTAATCTGTTTTTGGGCCAAATCCCGACGTAGTAGTGGGTGAAATACCCCAGCCCATTCCTTTGAATTTTCTAACCCATTGATTTGTAAGGGATTTTTATTCTGGCATGGCCCATGCGGTAGACAGTGAGTCGCACTGATTTTCCTAGCGACTTTTCTTGTCAACCCACTTTCCGGAGAAACACCATGACCAAGTCTTTTACTTCCAAATTCCTGGCTGCTGCTGCATTTGCCTCTTTGGCCGGCACTACACTTTTGGCACCCCAGCAGGCCTTGGCCGGAAACACCACGAGCTTGGGCCACGGTGTGAAATGCTCCTGGGTCCTGGTTTCGTCCAACCCAGCAACGGGAAGCTACGTTCACAAGCAAGTGTGCCGTAAAGGCGTTTAGTCTTTGGGTCCGTTTGGACCCAGAGTCGATGCGCTTTAGTTGACTACAACCGCTTCGCCGTCGCCCTTGGACGAGATGGTCCCAATGGCGTAGACGGTTTCACCCGCAGCGCGCAACGTCGCGGCACAGGCTTGCGCCTGTTCAGCAGCGATTACCACCACCATTCCAATTCCGTTGTTGAAGGTGCGGTTCATCTCGATGTCGTCTATGCCTGCGGTTTTCTGCAACCAGGCGAACAGTTCGGTCTGGGGCCAGCTGCCTTTTTTCAGGTGGGCCGCAGTGCCTTCGGGCAGCACGCGGGGAATGTTTTCCAGTAATCCTCCGCCGGTGATGTGGGCCAGCGCCTTGATCGGGTGAACTGCCAGAGCGGCCAATATGTTCTTTACGTACAAGCGGGTAGGTTCCATCAGCGCCTGCTTGAAGGGCTTGCCGTCCAGCGTAGCAGGGGCCTCTGCGCCAGCACGTTCAATGCATTTGCGTACCAGGCTGAAGCCGTTTGAATGTACGCCCGAACTTGCCAGGCCCAGGACCACGTCGCCGGGCTTCACATCTGCTCCGGTCAAAATCTTGGATTTTTCCACCGCGCCCACTGCAAAGCCTGCCAGGTCGTATTCACCTGCTGGGTACATGCCGGGCATTTCGGCGGTTTCGCCGCCAATTAGCGCGCAACCCGAAAGCTCACAACCTTTGGCAATACCACCTACCACTGCGGCGGCCGTATCGACATCCAGCTTTCCGCAGGCAAAGTAGTCCAGAAAGAACAAAGGTTCTGCACCCTGGACCAGCACGTCGTTCACGCTCATGGCCACCAGGTCAATGCCCACGGTGTCGTGCATGTTCCATTCGAAGGCCAGCTTGAGTTTGGTGCCCACACCGTCGGTCCCCGACACCAGCACAGGCTCTTTGTAGCGCTTGGGCACTTCAAACAAAGCCCCGAACCCGCCAATGCCTGCCAGCACGCCCTCGCGCATGGTCTTTTTGGCCAACGGTTTGATGCGCTCAACCAGCGCGTCCCCCGCGTCAATGTCAACGCCGGCGTCTTTGTAGGAAAGGGGAGTGGGGGAGGTAGATTGGGTCATGAAAATTGGCTTGGCAGAGGCTTGGGTCAAGCCCGATAGAATTTGCCCTGATTTTAAGGGTTCCCATTTCCCCCTCATTTATGCAATTTACCCCCACCCAAAAAAGATTCGCCGCTTGGGGCGCGATTGCAAGTGCGCTGGCCTTGCTGACTTGGCTGCTGGCCCCGGTACTTTCGCCTTTCGTGGTTGCAGCCGTCCTGGCTTACGCCCTCACGCCCCTGGTGGATTGGCTTGACAATTTGGGGCGCGGTCGCATTCCGCGATTGCTGGCGGTGATTGTGGTGGAGATACTATTCCTGCTGGCGCTGCTGGGCGTATCGCTCCTGATCGTCCCCATTTTGGCCAAAGAGCTGCCACTGATGCGAGACCAATTGCCCTTGTTGCTCGATAGCATTAACAGCTCGCTCAAGCCGTGGCTCAAGCAGTGGGGCTTGCCTTCGACGCTGGACGTCACCAATATCCGTGCCTTTCTGATGAAGTACCTGGACGCCAATTTTGAGGACGCTTTTGGCTCACTCATGGCGTCCCTCAAGCTCGGCGGCAGCGTGGCGTTTGCGCTGATCGGCAACGCCATTCTGATTCCGGTGGCGCTGTTCTATCTTCTGATGGATTGGGATGCCTTTGTGCGGCAGGTGCAGGAACTCATTCCGCCACGTCTGCGGGAAGGGGCTAACAGTTTCATGGCAGAAGCCGACGAAGTGCTGGGTCAATATCTCAGGGGCCAGTTGCTGGTGATGCTGATTTTGGCGGTGTTTTACAGCGTGGGTCTGGCCTTGTTTGGCTTGGATCTGGCATTGCCGATTGGCATCTTCACGGGCTTGGCCATTTTTGTTCCTTATCTGGGCTTTGGCGTGGGGCTGGTCCTGGCATTGCTGGCGGGATTGCTGCAGTTTTCTGCCGAACATGGCGCTAGCTACTCCCTCATCATGGTGGCGGTGATCTACGGTTTTGGTCAGCTAGTGGAGAGCCTGTTCCTGACACCACGCCTGGTCGGAGAACGGATTGGCTTGCACCCCCTCACAGTCATATTTGCCTTGTTGGCGTTTGGCCAGATGCTGGGCTTTATCGGGGTGCTGGTGGCATTGCCGGTAAGCGCCGTGTTGCTGGTGGCAGTGCGCAGGATACGCGCCGGCTATGTGGCCAGTCGGCTCTACCAGGGTTGACATGCCGCTGATGAAGCAAATTGCTCTGGATATTGGTCTTGCAACCGGCCCGACACTCGACAATTTTTGCGCGGGGCCCAATATTGCGGCGCTAAAGCATCTGGAGCTTTGGGTAGGCGTCAAGGCCCATGCAGCGCACCGCTCTCCGGTTCCTACCTACCTGTGGGGTCCCAGTGGCTGTGGCAAAACCCATTTGCTTAAAGCCGCCGTGGAAGCTCTGCGAGAGCAGGGCGCCCGCGTGGGCTGGCTGGACGCCAGCGTATGGCAGCCCCCAGAGTTTTCGGAGAGCTGGGCTGCTGTCTTGATGGACGATGTGCATCTTTACACCGCCGAGCAACAACACACTGCTTTCAACTGGTTTGTGCATGCCCAGACGCTGCAGCGCCCCGTTATTGCAGCTGGTGAGTTGGCCTGTGCTGACTTGCGATTGCGCGACGATTTGCGTTCCCGCCTGGGATGGGGCCATATTTTTGCGCTGCAACTGTTGAGTGAGCCAGAGCGCCGTGCTGTACTACGTCAGGCCGCCGATGCGCGGGGCGTTTTCCTGAGTGATGAAGTGATGGATTTCATACTCTCGCGCTTTTCCAGAGATTTGGGCAGCCTGATGGAACTACTTGATTTGCTGGACGGCTATAGCCTGCAGACCCAGCGCGCCATCACCATCCCGCTAATCAAGTCCATGATGGAGAACGCATGAGGCGCATTGTTTTTTTTGACCTGGACCATACCCTCATTCCCATAGACTCGGACTACACCTGGGGCGAGTTCACTACCGCCCTCGGCTGGACTGACGCCGCCGAATTCACGCGCCGCAATGATGCGTTCTATGCCCATTACAAGGCGGGCACGCTGGATATTCATGACTACATCCGCTTTGCGACAGCCGCTGTGCGCCGGCAGGGCGCTACTAATTCAATAGCTGCTCATGCAGAGTACATGAGCGCTGTAGTGCAAAAAGCCATCCAACCGCAGGCCTTGAAGCTGGTGCAGGACCATCAGGCGGAAGGGGATGCGGTGGTCATCGTCACCGCGACCAACGCATTTGTGGTCCGCCCGATTGCAGATGCTTTTGGCGTGCAGGAGCTCATCGCAGTGGATCTGGTGCGGGATACCAGCCCGGGCGGCACCGACTGGTACACCGGCGAAATACTCGGGGTCCCGTCCTTTCGGGAAGGCAAGGTGACCCGGGTTGAAATGTGGCTGGCCGAGCGCGGGCTGGGTTGGGACACGGTGCACACCACGTTTTATTCGGATTCGATCAATGATTTGCCGCTGTTGGAGAAGGTCACCGTACCGGTAGCAACCAACCCCGATCCACGTTTGCTGGCGATTGCCCAGGAACGTGGATGGCGCATACTTCAACTCTTTGCCTGATCTGCGGTCAAGCCCGCAAGGAACATCCATTTGATAAAACGATTTATTGACAAACTGCTGGGCAAATCCAGCAGCACTTCAAAGTCCAACCCCTTTGGCAAGCGCATGGAGGTGCCTGCAAGTACCCATGGCATAGACCCCACCCTGGTTGACGAGCGGGCCGCCAGTGTGGTGCGCACCCTCAAGCAAGCGGGGTTTGAGGCCTACATTGTGGGCGGCGCCGTGCGCGATTTGCTGCTGGGACTGAGACCCAAAGACTTCGACGTAGCCACCAATGCCACTCCGGAGCAGGTCAAAGGCCTGTTTCGACGGGCCTTCATCATTGGGCGGCGCTTTCGCATCGTGCATGTGGTCTATGGGCGGGGCCGTGAACACGAGGTGATCGAGGTTTCCACCTTCCGTGCCTATCTGGACAACGCCGCGGCCGAGCAGGTCGCAGGTAACGAGAAAACCAGCAAGAGCGAACTGGCAGGCATGAAGCACGCCGTGGACTCCACAGGCCGGGTGCTACGCGACAACGTGTGGGGCCCGCAGGAAGAAGATGCGGTGCGCCGGGACTTCACCATCAACGCCATGTACTACGACCCCGAAACACAAATCGTGGTCGATTACCACCATGGCCTGAAAGACGCAAAAAACCGTGCCCTGCGCATGATTGGCGATGCAGCCACGCGCTACCGCGAAGACCCGGTACGCATCATCCGTGCTGTGCGTTTTGCAGCCAAACTCAGCCCGCTGGGCTTCAAACTGGAAGCCAAAACTGCGGCACCGCTGATAAAAAGCCAGGCTCTTTTGGCGGATGTGCCGCAAAGCCGCCTGTTTGATGAAATGCTCAAGCTGCTGCAGACCGGGCATTCCCTGGCCTCTATCGAACAACTCAAGCTGCTGGGTATGGCGCGCGGCATTTACCCATTGCTCGACGTTGTGGTGGAGCGTGCGGACCAAACCTTTGTCAACGCCGCGCTCAAGGACACGGATCGCCGGGTGAGCGAGAGCAAGCCTGTGGCCGCCAGTTTTCTGCTGGCCTGTGTGCTGTGGGCCGATGTGCGTGACGGCTGGGCCAGGCGCCTGGCTAGGGGTGAACACAGCCATCCGGCTCTTCAGGACGCCATTGAAGACGTGTTCAACGCACGCATTGGCGATGTGTCCGGACGCGGCAAACTGGCTGGTGACATGCGCGAGATATGGCTGATGCAGCCCCGCTTTGAAAAACGGGTGGGCAGCACGCCTTTTGGGTTGGCCGAGCAAGCGCGTTTTCGTGCCGCATTTGACTTCATGCGCTTGCGCGCAGATGCGGGCGAAGTGGATGAGGTTCTGGCCGACTGGTGGCAGGAATTCAGCGTGGCAGACGACAGCTTGCGCCAGGACATGGTGGACCAGGTGCGCGCCGAGATGCAGCAAAAGCCGCGCGCTCCAAGAGTGCACCGTGCGCCCGCACCCGTGGCTGCAAAAGTGTCCGACTCGGGTCCTACAGCGTCGCTGGCTTCCCATGACGTGTCTGGCGCAGCCTCCGATGGCCCACCTGAAGATGGCAGTGTGCCGCGCAAACGCCGTCGGCGTCGCCGCACGGGTGCCTCCAAAGGTGCCGAAGGAACCTCAGGCACACCCTGAAGCCATGCCCGAGATGCTCGGCTCCCAGGTGGTGGCTTACATAGGTCTGGGCTCCAATCTGGGGGACTCCCGTGCCACCGTACTGGGGGCCATGGCGGCCATTGCTGACCTGGATGGCGTGGTGCTCACGCGCAGTTCTTCACTCTATGGCAGCGCTCCGGTGGATGCGGCTGGCGCAGATTATGTGAATGCGGTGGTAGAGGTGAAAACTTTGCTAAAGGCCCAAGCCTTGCTGGAAGCCCTGCATGTACTGGAGCACCTTGGAGGGCGCGAGCGCTCCTATCGCAACGCGCCGCGCACCCTTGATCTGGACCTGCTCTTTTTTGGCAAGCAGCGCATCAACACGCCCACGCTGACGCTGCCCCATCCGCGTATGCAACAGCGCGCCTTCGTACTGCGCCCGCTGGCGGAACTGGCACCGGAACTGGTCGAGCCCTTCCACCTCGAAGCGGTGGCGGACCAGCGCGTTTGGGTGTTGCCGCAGTAGTCTGGCCTTGCGAAGCGGCCCTGAAATCAGGCCAGTTCGGCTATCAGCTCAATTTCAACACAAGCGCCCATCGGAATTTGAGCCACCCCAAAAGCGCTGCGGGCATGGGCTCCTTTTTCAGGGCCAAAGACCTCACCAAACAGCTCGCTCGCACCGTTGGTCACCAAATGCTGCTCGGTATAGTCGCCCGTGGAATTCACCAGAGACATTACTTTGACGATGCGTTTGACGCGGTTCAGGTCGCCCACAGCCGCGTGCAGCGTGCCCATCAGGTCAATGGCAATGGCCCGGGCGGCCGCCTTGCCTTCCTCGGTGGCCATGGTTTTACCCAACTGACCCACCCAGGGTTTGCCATCTTTCTTGGCAATATGCCCGCTCAAAAACACCAGATTGCCCGTTTGTACAAAGGGTACATAGGCCGCGGCGGGCACGGCTACCGGAGGCAGGGTGATGGATAGTTTGGCAAGGGTGTCGTAAACGCTCATAAGGTACCTTTCAGCAAAAAATAGCAATAAAAAATGGGCTCTAGCCCTTATAGAACATGCGTGACTAGCTATCTAAATGATAGTGGATTGGCTTTGTGACTGCGTTCCACCGCCGCTTTGCGACTGACTCTGGGACTGGCTCTGGCCTCCGCTAACAGCTAGCGCCGACTGCACCGTGACGCCCACCGTCAAGGTGTGGCTGGCTCCACCATGAATCACTCCTCTAAGTGGCGAGACATCTCCAAAATCCCGTCCTACAGCCACGGTCACGTAGTCTGGGCCGGGCGCATGCCAGCCCCAGCGGTTGTTGGTGGGGTCAAAGTTGACCCAGCGTGCGCCCTCGGGCAAATCGGCAAGGTACACGCTGGCCCAGGCATGCGATGCGTCGCTGCCAACCAGCTTCACTTCGCCCGGGGGCGGCTCGGTCAGCAGGTAGCCGCTGACATACCTTGCTGCAAGTCCGAGTGAACGCAAGCAGGCCACCATGATGTGAGCAAAGTCCTGGCACACCCCCTTGCGCTGTGCCAGTGCCTGAAGAGCAGGGGTATTGATCTGGGTGCTGTGGCTCTCGTAAGTAAAGTCCGAGTGCATGCGCTCCATCAGCTCAATGCAGGCCTTCAGCAGATTGGCCCCGCCAGAAAAACTGGGTCGGGCGTAGCTGGCAAATTCCTCATGGCGGGGAACAAAAGGCGATGCAAACACAAACTCGCTGGCGGCGTCATAGAGCCCTCCGGCCTGGTAGCGAAAAAGCTCACGCACTTTCTCCCAGGCCAGATCGCTTTCCACGGACGCACTGATTTGGGTGAGAACCTGGCTGTGGGCCCTGACACTGAGTTCTTCGTGGGGTGTCTGCAACGAGAAAAAACAACGCTGATTGCCATAGACATCGTCCTGCGAAATCAGCGTCGAGGGCTGGGGCAACACGGTAAAGGTGTGCTGCAGCACTTGTTGTCCAGCATGCTGGTTGGGTCGCATATACGCTACGTGCTGGGCGATTTCCACCATGGGCCGGTAGCGGTAGCGGGTTTCGTGCGTAACGAGTAGTTCCATCAGGTGCCCACGCTTTGTTTGGTTTGGCCTGAATGGGTGAAGTACGTGGTGCTAATGGCATCCGATACCGCATAGGCGGCTTGCACCAACTCAGCCAGCAGCGCCATGAGTGCAGGTGGCGGGGTGTCGTTGCCAGAAGGCTCACACAGTTCAACCAGACTCCAGCTTTGCGGCGCAGACACAGCGTGCGACAGCGGGCACAACTCGCCTGCTGGGGCTCCGGCAAGTTTGGCCAGACGGCCACGTAAAGTGTGGGCCACCCAGGCCAGTGATCTGGGATTGTCGCGGTCCAGCACCAACAGGTCGGTCAGCGCAGCCAGGTCCCGGCTTTGCTGGTAGTTGGCGCGAAAAGTAATGGTGCTGTCAAAGAGCGCCAACATGGCCTCAAAGCCTCCGGTACTGTCCACCGAATGCGTCCGGAAGCCGAGCGACAGTGACGCCGCCAGAAAGTTCAGGCGCTCCACATGGCGGCCAATGCTCAGCAGGCGCCAACCGTCGTCGCGTGTCATCCGATCGGTTTGCGCTCCGGTGATGGCTGCCAGGTAATCGCTGGACGATTTGAGCACCCGCATCGCATCGGTGGCCGAATAGTCTCCACGGGCCATATGCTCAGCACAGCGGCTAAAGAGTTCTTCTTCGGCCCGCACCATCACGCTCCAATGCTCCGCCGACAGACGTTCGCGCACCGAAGCCCCGGCCATCTTGAGAGCCCGCAGGCTGTAACCCACACTGGTGGCACCATCCGTTGAGCCCAGGCTGGAGATGAGCGAACGCTCAAACACACGTCGTGCCTGTACCGCTGAAGGAACGCCTGGAAGCACCAGGGTATTGTTCACAGCCATCTGACTGAGCCATTGCAGCAAGGGCTGAGAGGTCTGGTCTTCACCGCCCAATGAATCCAGTGTGAGACGCGCCAGTCGAACCGAGTTTTCCGCTCGCTCGGTGTAGCGCCCCAGCCAATAGAGGCTTTCTGCAGCCCGGCTTGTGACCATGCGCTTGCGCTGCGCCAATGCTGCGGGGGTTGGTGACTTGGTAAGCAGTGTGGTGGTGTCCACTTCCCCTTCTGTCAATGCCCACACGTCAGCGCTGCTGCCGCCACGCTGCATGGAGGCAATATCGGCGCTGGCGCCCGCCACCCGCGCAAGTCCACCAGGCAGCACCCGCCAGCGTACTTTTCCACCAGCATCCACCCCGTCGGAGACTGCAAAAACCCGCAGCAAAGCCGAGCGCGCCACCATGCGGCCTGTGATGGCATGACCTTCCATGGTTGCCCCGCTTTGCCAGGTGGGTATTTGTGAAAGCGGCATATAGGCCTGCACCGTGTGATCTTCACTTTGCCGCACGATGCGTCCAGCCCAGGTGTCGAGCTCGGTTTGTTGCAGGTTGCGGCCAAGCGCTACTTCAAAACTCTCATGGTTGGGCGAACCCGGATACGTCGGTTTGATCGTGTGCGCGTTCAGATGGGGCAGCATCTCCTCCATGGCGCTGCGTTCGCCACACCACCAGGTGGGCAGGGCTGGAAGGCTGAGTTCCTCGCCTAGCAATTGGCGCGACAGGGCTGGCAGAAAGCCGAGCAGGGCGGGCGACTCCAGGAACGCCGACCCCGGTGCATTGGCAACCAGCACATTGCCAGACCGCATGGCCTGCAACAGACCCGGCACTCCGAGCGTCGAATCGGGGCGAAGTTCCAGGGGATCCATGTACTGGTCGTCCACCCGCTTGAGCAGCCCATGCACCGGCACCAGGCCTTGCAGGGTTTTGAGAAACAGGCTGTCGTCACGCACGATCAGGTCGCTGCCTTCGACCAGCGTCAGCCCAAGATAGCGCGCCAAATACGCATGCTCAAAATAGGTTTCGTTGTAGGGGCCAGGAGTCAGCAGGGCAATGTGGGCGTTGGTTCCTGCAGCGCTGAACGATTTGAGGCTCTCCACCAGGGCCCGGTAAGTGGCAGCAAGCCGCTGCACCCGCATGGACTGAAAGGCCTGTGGAAACTGCCGAGACACCGCAAGCCGATTTTCGAGCAAATAGCCCAGGCCGCTGGGGGCCTGACAGCGCAGACCCTCCACCCACCAGTTGCCATCCGGCCCACGGGCCAGATCAAAAGCCGCCACATGCAAATGCACTCCGCCTACCGGGCGCACTCCGTGCATGGGGCGCAGGTAGCCTGGATGGCCATGCACCAGTGCGGCGGGCAGGAGGCCGGAGGCCAGCAGTGTTTGCGGACCATAGACATCTGCCATGACCGCTTCGAGCAGCCGCATGCGCTGCTGAACACCCGATTCGATATGGGTCCAGCTAGCGGCGTCGATGATCCATGGAAACAGGTCCAGCGACCAGGGTCTTTGGGGGCCTACTTCATCGGCATAAACGTTGTAGGTCACTCCGTTGTCCCGAATCTGACGCTGCAGACTCTCGTAGCGCTGGTCCATGTCAGCGACATACCGTGCATCGGTCTGGGACAGAAACTGCTTCCATGCGTCCGTAAATGGAGCACCTCTGGACTGTGACGAACCACGCAGTTCGTCAAAGTGGCCACTTTGACCCTGGCACGCTTGTGCACAGTCCAGCGCACTGCGCTGCGCAACCGCAGGGGCTTCAGGAGACATCGCGGTGAAATCTTTGGACATGGTTCACTAGGAGAGCAAATGGCCCGATCTGGGCTTACTGCCTAATTTCCCATCTGGCCACTGCGGTAGGCGCCACAGCCCACCACCAAGTCATCACTGAGTGGAAGGACGTAGGAAACCTTGTCGCGAACATCACCGGTCAGCGGGTTCAGAGCAGAGTACTCCACCCAGCCACCGCCCTTGGCTGCGCGTTCCCATGCGTCGGTCAGGAACTGGTCGGCATCCAGACCCGGGGCATCCCGGAGATGACTGCCGATGCGGGAGGCATCCGAACCAATGGCCAGGTATCGACCCTGCCGGTTGATCACAAAAACGTACAGATCGCGGTCTACGAAGCGGCCATTGGGATCATTGAAATCTGCCAATGCATGGTCGAGACCAAGCTCCTGTACATGCGCCTCTGCAAGCTGGCACAGGACCAGCGCCTCATCGGTGGTTCCCTCACGCAGGCGGATATGGGACACCGCCTGCTTGAGCTGTTCTGAACGCTGGGCCAATCGGCTCGAGCGGTGCGAGGTCCGGTCGACCAAGGCGGAATTTTCTGCCGTGACCCGGTCCAGGTCGCCCACAGTTTGTACCACCTCAGAAAGCGCAGCACTCTGGTTCGCGCTACCTTCCGCAATGCTGCCCACGCTGGAGGCCACTTCGCTGATTCCTGTAACCAGGCTGGACATGATGCGGTTCACCTTGCCGATTTCAGCCACGGTCAGGTTGATTTTGGTGCCAGTTTCGGAAATCAGGGCGCGAACCTCGGCTGCGGCAGACTGGCTTCTGCGGGCAAGTCCTCGTACTTCGGAGGCCACCACGGCAAAGCCCTTGCCTTGCTCTCCTGCACGAGCAGCCTCGACTGCTGCGTTCAGCGCCAGCAAATTGGTCTGAAAGGCAATGCCATCGATGGTTCCGATGATCTCTGTCATGCGCTTGGCTGTGTCTAGCAACGGCCCCATGTTGCCCATGGTCTGGGCCATGATGCTCCCCGCCTGCTCGGCCTCATGTCGCAGGCTTTGGGTCATGAGGCTGACTTCGGTCGAGCCTTCGGAATTGCGAGAAACTGCATCGCTGACCTTGCCTACATTGGTTGCCGCCTCTTCAAGACTCAGAGCCTGGGACTGGGTGCGGCTAGACAGTGACAGGGCATCCGCCACCAACTGATCTCCGACATGGCTCACCATGGAGGAGGCGCTGCGAACGTCGGCCACCAGCGCTGAAATGGTAGTGAGCATTCTTTCAAACTCTTGCCCGATCGCGCTGAGTTCGTCATTGCCGGTAATGTGAACGTGTTGCCCCAGGTCACCCTGGCTACCATGTTGCATGACCCGCTTGAGGCTCTCAAGCCGCCCGATGGTAGACACAGCAAAGCAGTACAGGGTGTAGAACAGGCAACAAAGAAGGGCAACTGCCGCACCGATCAATAGCATCAGCTGATTTTTTTTGGCATTGGCGCGTTGCTCCAGCAGTTCAATGAGCTGCTTGGAGCTGGCGCGAATGAACTGAACCGCCTTTTCAATGGCCTGCGTGCCGGACGAAAAATAGGGGTCGGGTTCACCTACTGGAACGCCAGTTCCAAGGGCTGTACGGGTCATGCCAGTAAAGACCTGAATGGACTCGCGCGCGGCCTCCCATCCAGCGGGGGAAGCCACAGAGGAACGTGCCAAGGCGGCCAGTTTTTCGCCTATACGCGCTGTTTGGGTTTCCATTAGGTTGGCCTGCGCTGCAACCGGCAAGACTTCTACGGGACTGGCATCCCGACGGGACAGGAGTCCGGCCCCGGCTCCCCGCGTCAGGCCCATGGTCTCGATCCAGGGAACGGCGCGCTCCATCAGAATATCCATCAGATAGGATGTTGCTGCCTGGCTGTCCTGCGCCAGGCCGGTCGACTCGCCAATCGACAGCATCAGAAGGCGCAACTGGTCAATCAGCTGGGTGTGCGCAGCGAAAACCGAAGCGCGCTGTTGCCCAGCGTCGTCTTTCATCAGTCCCGTCAGTTGGGCTTGCAAGGTTTTCCAGGAGGCGGAAAACTGGGTGTGTGCGGCAAGGTCTTTGTCCAGCGCCTGAACTGCTGCATTGAGTTTTTTGCGGGTCTCCTCTCGGGCTGTTGCGACAGCCTGCTTGCCTGAGAGAATTAGATTGGTTTGCCCCCTGTGTACCTGGGTCTGAATCACCACATCCAGAATGCGCTCGGCAGTTTGGGCTCCGGCAATTTCATTGCGTGCAGTGGTGTAGTCGCCATAGAGCACTGAAAAAAGGGAAGCGCCCACCAGAAGAAGCGGTGTCAGCAGCAGCAAGGCCAGAAATCCCAGCTTGGTGCGCATGGAAATGCGCTCCATCAGAGCCATGCCGGGTCGGTACAAAAAATGCATAGACGCGTTGCCGAATGCCGGTCAAGGTGCGCAGAATTTGGATACCGCGTTGAGCAGTGAAGACGGTGAGAAAGGTTTGACCATCCAGGCCTTGGCGCCCGCAGCGCGGCCTTCTTCTTTTTTGGACTCCTGGCTTTCGGTGGTGAGCATCAGGATAGGCATGAACTTATAGGCTGGAAGCTGTTTCGCTGCCTTTACAAACTCAATGCCGTTCATGTTGGGCATGTTCACATCACAAACAGCCATTCCAATTTTTCTGCCATCCAGCAAGGCCAGTGCCGCTCTTCCGTCTTCGGCCTGGATGACATCGTAACCAGCGCCCTTGAGGGTCATGGCCACTACCTGACGCAGGCTGGCAGAGTCGTCGATTACAAGAATTGTTTGTGCCACAGGTCGCCTCCCGATTGAAAAATCAATATAAATAAACAGTCCCTATTCTGACGCATAAGGTGGGACCCCCAGTGCGACCTTGGTACTAGGCATCCGCATTGATGCAAAGCAAGGCTGCATTGTGAAAACGCGGCATGTCCAGGTCATCCATCGTGTCAATTTCACCCAATGACAAAGCGGCACACAGCTTTTTGGCCCCCGACGCAGTTTTAAGCAAAGAAAGTTCTTGCACAGAATCGGAACCAAAATGCATCCGACGACCGGCACAGTAAAAAGTAAGCAGCGAGTCCAGTGGTTTCGCCCCTGGAGGCTTGTGAACGGCGCTCGCAATGTGGGTGACACACTGGCTCGCCTCAAGCGTTGGGGCCCGCAACAGTCGCAACAGGCTGTTGGGCGGGACTTCGCCCACGCACAACAGCGACCCATCGGCCTGAACGGCCACCGGAATTCGCACCAGTACGTCGATGGCAGTGACCACCCCAAAGGGAAAATGCACGGCGTGGTCGTAAAAATTGTCAGGCGTCAGAGTGACTCCATACTCGGCCAGCACGACTTCCTGGTAGACCTCCATCGCGTTTCGCTTGTCGATGCGGTCGATGCGGTTGCCATCGGAAGAGGTGGCGTGCATGAGGCGCTTGGATACGGGATACCCATGATTGAGCACTGTTCTGGCTTGCTTTGGCAACATGAAGGCGAGCACGCCCTCGCCGACCAGGGAATTTCGATCAAACAAGCAGGGCATGGGCTGAAATGTTTCGCTTCCGGCGCTAATGCCAGAGTAGCGCACCGGCGGGTCCATTTGCAAGCGCACTTCACCAAGCAGGCTGGCAATGTTGGGTACCATCGCATCGAAAACCAAAAACAGCGTAGGTAAC
>CAJBMJ010000089.1 GCA_903954045.1 uncultured beta proteobacterium
CCCTTGGAGACGGTAGCCGACTTCACCATCACTCTAAAGTTTGGTAGCCACTGACCTGGAATATTGGCATTCTTTGCATCATAATCAGCCGCAACAACCATGTTGATACGATAGGCCTCGCCTCTCCAGGATTCGCCAAGAAATGTTATTACCGGGGTTTGGCTAGCCTTGGCAAACTCATAGTTGAGTGTAGAAGTCTCGTTAGCAGAAATAATGTAATTTGGGACGCCTTGGCCATTAGTAACTGCATCAATATTGAGCTGAGCATCTCCTGGATCAATAAAGGTCCAGACTTCCTTCATTAATTTAAATGCATTTCTAGTCGCATCAATTACCTTATCAGCAGCATCAGCGTAGGCGGTCACCTCAGCCCCAGGAGCGGGAGTTTGAGCATATGCACTCATACTGAAGCCTTTTGCTAACGCATTACCTGCATGCTTTAGTTTTAGTTTGATACTGGCAAGAATAGACCCGGGTTGCTGGGTCAACATATAGCCCTGTAAGTAGTCCTTAAATACTAATGTCGACTCTTCATAAGCATTAGCAAACCCATTTCGCCCCTTTGGATCATTACTAAGACGAGCAGCAAAGTCCTCCCAGGAATAACCAAGCTCTTTTAGAGTCTGCTTAAAGGTCCCTGGAGCAACCTTTATATTCATAAAGAAATCGGCAATTTTTCCAGCGATTAAATTGTCATTAGGCCAATACTTAATGGTCACTTCAAACATTTGAATATACTCATCCATGGTTAATTTGGAGGAGGCTTGTTTGATGCACAGCTCATCAACCGTTAAATTTAAATCACTAAGGCGCTTGGCAATAAATGCCTTATCTTTTGCCGGATAGTAGCGTTGCATACCCTGCCAAAACTGCGTATAACAGGTCTTGTACTCCGCAACGGTGGAAGGCAATACTTGGGAGCTCTGCAGATATGCCATAGAGTTGGCAGAATTGCTCACTCCATTTGTGCTGTTTGAAGTCACTGGATCAGCAATGAGTACCTTGGGAAGCAAAGCTTCCTGCTCAGCATTAGCCAAAGGCGTGTCAGTGAGATCACCCTGATTATCTGAAACGCTATAAACCCGATAACTTGTTTTTTGAACCTCAACTCCATTGACTAAAATACTACTGGTTTGAATTTCGCCAGCTTGCTCACCTGTAGTACTTGAGCTCGAATTTGAACCGCTACCACCCCCACACCCCACAAGAGTGGCGACCAGCAGAGTGAGCATAAGGGGTGAATATTGCTTGATGGGGGTCATAAGGAAAAGGTTATTAATAGTTATAATTATTACTAGACTTAAAGCGTGCCGGATGCAATTAGGGCAACGAGCATTTTTCTTTGAATGAAACTTTTCATGATGTGTTCTCCATTTGGCTGGATTGCGTGTCGTGTTCCGCTGATTTTTGATCGCCGCATCTGCGCCCATGTTTGCCAAAACGCCTGATTCGTTTGGTTAACTGCCAAAACAAAAAAATATTTTCTTGAGTGAAGTAAGTTGTTGCTCGTTGACAACAAACAGCACTGCGACAATGGCCACGGTGATCCTTCGTTATGGATTGTTCGATACGACCGGAGGTGATAACTATGAGGATATGGAGATTGGGAGTTGTAATGCTGCTTGCTTCATGCGCCAATTTTCAGATGGCAGAGGTTGTGCCATCTGCGCAGCGGGTGGGAGCCGATCGCGATGCGCGCGGCTGCATTGGATCGGCTGGTTATGCCTGGTGTGCGCGGGAGTCTGCATGTGTCAGGCCGTGGTATCGCACTACCGAAACCAGATAAGCACTCAGGTTTCAATCAATTCAACGCGGCCGGTATTTATGTCGTACAAGCCGCCCACAACCCTGAGTTGGCGGTCGCGCACCCGCTTGCTTAGCAGGGGTGTCGCCTGGCGAAGCAACTGGACGTTGTTGCGCACATTCTGTCGGGTCACATAATCAGCCAAGTCTTTTGGATTGTTGTTCTTGGCTGTCGTGACTGCGGAGCTCAGCGCGCTGGCAAGCGTCTGGATATGACCCGGCAGATCCTCCTCATTTTCTACCGCCTTGATCGCTGCGCTCACTGCACCACAATTGGCATGGCCTAAAACCATGACGATAGACGCATTGAGCACTGTGGTGCCGTATTCCAGACTGGCCAGAATTTCGTGTGTCACGAAGTTGCCGGCAACGCGTGTGACAAACAGGTCACCCTGATTTTCATCAAAGAGCAATTCCGGGCTCACGCGTGAGTCGGCGCAGCCGAGGATGCAGGCATAAGGGTTTTGCCCTTGTGCCAATGCCGCTTGCGAGGTCCCGAAACCATTGCGTGCAACAGTACCCTTGACATACCGGTTGTTGCCCTGCACCAGTCGCTCAAGTGCGGCGGCAGGAGACAACACGTTCTCGGGTTTGGGCGGTGGGCCGCCTGCAGCAAACACGTTGGACGCAAGGCCCGCTGTTACTGCACCCAGGCCAAGGGCACTCAGGTTGAGGAAGTTTCTACGGCGCAAGGTGGGTTCGCGGTATTCGCATTGGATACACATGATGTTTTCTATTTCACGGTTTCGGTTACAACGGGGTCTGGCCAGAAGAAACTGCGCAGATGGGTGCGCGCACGGCTGCGGATGGCACTCCTGATACGAACGCGGTCCACACCGCTGACGTTGTGCGCACGCAGCGCCAATCGGAATGCACAATAAAAGCTGACTCCAACATTGAGCAGACCCGTCACTGCCAGGCCTGCCACACACCACCAGAAGTCTGCCCGGTAGACGATGTCCGTGCCCAGACTGGCTGCTGCTGCCGCAAGCTGACCTGTAGACAAGGTGACATGGCGCACTTGCAGATCCAGCCCAAAGAATGTGGCGAACGCGGGCAACAGACCCAGCATCAGCCCGAGCGAGACGTTGGCGGCGAGCCCCGAAATATTGTTGCGCATGAACGTTGCCCAACGATCGGCACGCTTTGTGCCTAGGATTCGGGTAATTTTGGGGTTGTAGCGAAGGGCTGAGTCCAGCCGATTCAGCACAAACCAGTTTTCTACCCAGCCGGCAAGAATGCTCGAAGCAAACAGCAGCACCCCGGTGAAGGCGGCAAAGAGCGCTGTGGGCCCGAGCAATGTCACATCGTGCAGAACATGCGCGGCAACGGTCGTGTCAATCATGGGGTGTCCGATGCCAAACCACAGCGTGGTACTGATGAGCATGACGCAAGGGATGACCAGCGCCAGATTGCCAGCAATCGCAGCAACCTGGGAGCGCACCAAATGGGCCACCTCATCGACAAACTCTTCCACTGCGTTGGCACTGCCAAGCTCCTTGAGTTTGGCCGCCATGGCAGGCGCGGTCATGGCAGGCTGCTTGGTGGCAACCGTCCAGTGCAGCAACTGCACCAGCACGAAGCTCAGGGCGTAGTTCATGCCCGCATAGAAGCCACCCCAGAAAGCCGACAAGCCCATGGATAACACAAGGAACTTCATCAGCGTGGTGATGGACATCACGGCGCCGCCACCGGCCGCCTGGCGCAACATGAGCCGGTACTCGGCCCGTGTGCGTGTGATGTAGTGCTCACCGGTTTCAGAGTTTCGCTCGGCCACCTTGGCAGCCAACATGGAGGAGTTGGATGTAATTAACGCCTGCACGCTCAATCGCTCTTGCCCCACGGCCACCAGATGTGCCAGCAACTCGGCAGTGCTTTGGCGTGGGTGATTTGAGAGCAGGCAGTCCAGCAAAGCGTGAATGCGCAGAACCCGATCACGCATCTGACGCAGCTGAAACACCAGGTTGACCGATATGCCGTGCTCGTCCAGATGGGTGTACACCGAAGCTGCGGCATGGCGACAGGCATCGAGTTGGTCCAGATATTGCGCAAGGGCCTGCCGGCACTGTGCCGTTGGCATGTCTGGGCTGACCAGGAAGGCCTGGTACAAATTGTCAAGCTTGCCGGCCAGTCCGTGAAACGGTACAGCTTCACGCGCCGGAGCACTCATGCGCAGACGCAACTCGGGCGAAAAGCCGGTGGCGCTTACCTGGCTGCTACAGAAGGTAATGGACTCCGTCAACAAGCGTTGCCAGGGCGTTGCTTCGCACAGGTTGACCACCATGGCAATCGGGGCAGGGCCTTCAAATAGGTCACCCAATCGCAGCAGCATGGCCTCGTCGAGTGCTGCTATCCATTGGGCGTCAAATGGGTGGTCAAACACCAGCGAGAACAGCATGGCCGCATCGGCCGTCTCCGGCGTGCCGGGCAGAATCTTCAGGCGCAGGCGTTCAAAGAATTCGCTGACAAAAGCACTGCGCGAGGAAAAGCCAAAATCGGCCA
>CAJBMJ010000090.1 GCA_903954045.1 uncultured beta proteobacterium
AAACTGGCGATTGCTGCAGGCGTGTTGTTGGTAGTGGCTGCAGCAGCGGCATTGGTGCTGCAGGCATTCAATAGCAACCTGGTGTTCTTCTTCTCGCCTACACAGGTTGATAGCAAGGAAGCACCAGTGGGTCGCACCTTCCGTCTGGGTGGTCTGGTAGTAGCTGGAAGCGTCAAACGTGATGGAGTGAATGTCAGCTTTGAGGTGACCGACACGGCCAAAACGGTACCGGTCCGCTACGCGGGCATCCTGCCGGACCTGTTTAAAGAAGGCAAGGGTGTGGTGGCCCAGGGTCAGTTGCAGAGCGGAGTGTTTGTGGCCAAAGAGGTACTGGCCAAACACGATGAAAACTACATGCCTCCCGAAGCCGCAGAGGCCTTGAAAAACGCTGCAAAAAGTAACGAAAAAACAGCCCAGTCGCTGGTCAATGGAAAGTAAAAATGATTCCTGAACTTGGTCACTTCGCGCTTTGGTTGGCCATGGGTGTGGCGCTGAGCCTGGGCGTGGTGCCGCTTATGGGCGCGCAGCACAATCGCCTTGACTGGATGGCCCTGGCCCGTCCGGCCACCTATGTGCTTTTCGCCTTGGTGGTTTTTGCTTCAGCATGTCTGGTGATTTCATTTGTGCGGCACGACTTTTCTGTCATGTACGTGGCCTCCAATTCCAATACTGCGTTGCCCTTGCAGTACCGGATTGCAGGTTTTTGGGGCGGTCATGAAGGCTCGCTGCTGCTGTGGGTGCAGATGCTCACTTTGTGGATGGTGGCTGTGGCGCTTGGCAGTCGCCACCTGCCGCAGGCCGTGCTGTCACGCATTCTGGCGGTGATGGGCCTGCTGTGTGTGGGATTTCTGTTGTTTATGCTCATTACCTCCAACCCGTTTGATCGTTTGTTCCCTGTGCCAGCTGATGGGCGTGACCTCAACCCGCTGTTGCAGGACCCTGGAATGGTGTTTCACCCGCCCATGTTGTACATGGGTTACGTTGGCTTTTCGGTGGCCTATGCGTTTGCCATTGCCGCGCTGATTGGTGGCAATATGGACGCCACCTGGGCCCGATGGACTCGCCCCTGGACTACGCTGGCCTGGATATTTTTGACCCTGGGCATTGCACTGGGCAGCGCCTGGGCCTATTACGAACTCGGCTGGGGCGGCTGGTGGTTTTGGGATCCGGTAGAAAACGCATCGCTCATGCCCTGGTTGCTGGGCACGGCGCTCATCCATTCGCTGGCCGTCACTGAAAAACGCAACAGTTTCAAGAACTGGACCGTGTTGCTGGCCATACTGGCCTTCTCTTTCTCATTGCTGGGTACCTTCCTGGTGCGGTCAGGCGTTTTGTCATCAGTACATGCCTTTGCTACCGACCCCCGTCGCGGGTTGTTCATTCTTGCTTTCCTCACCGTAGTGGTGGGCGTGTCATTTGCGTTGTATGCGTGGCGGGCTCCGACAGTTGGGCTGGGGGCCCGATTTGCACTCCTGTCCAAAGAATCCTCTTTGTTGGCCAACAATGTGCTGTTGATGGTGGCGACTGGTGCCGTGCTGTTGGGCACGCTTTACCCGCTGGTATTGGATGCTTTGGGCATGGGCAAGATCTCCGTAGGCCCACCTTACTTTGACGCCGTATTTATGCCGCTAATGGCCCCGGCGGTTTTCCTGATGGGGATTGGCCCATTGGCGCGTTGGAAGGAGGCACATTTGCCGGCCCTAGCGAAACGCCTCCAATGGGCAGCCGTAGTGGCTGTGCTGGCAGCGCTCTTTTCGGGCTGGCTTGCAGGTGAGATTCGCCTGGTCGCTACATTGGGTCTGCTCATGGCTTTTTGGATCGCAGCATCGGTGGCGACAGACTTTTGGGAGCGTGTGCGCCCCGACGCAGGCGGCGGCGTCTGGCACAACATGCGACAGATTCCCCGCGCCCTGGTGGGCATGATGCTGGCCCATTTGGGTGTGGCCGCGTTTTGTCTGGGTGTGGTGATGGTCAAGGGCTACGAGGTAGAACGAGATGTCCGAATGCTGCCGGGCGACACCACCACGGTGCGTGGCTACACCTTTACTTTCAAGGGTGTGCGTGACCTGCACGGTCCCAATTACGTGGGAGCGCAAGGCCTGATGGAAGTGTCTCGCAACGGTGAAAAAATAGCCGAGATGCTGCCCGAAAAACGTGTGTACCGTGTGCAGCAGAACCCCATGACGGAAGCGGCCATCGACCCGGGCCTGACCCGCGACCTGTATGTGTCTCTGGGTGAAGAGGTCGATGGAGGGGCCTGGATTGTTCGCGTGTATGTGAAACCGTTTATCGACTGGATCTGGGGTGGCTGTGTATTGATGGCGCTGGGAGGTTTACTGGCCATTACGGACCGCCGTTACCGACAAAAGAAGGCAATTCCCAGTGTGGATAAAGATGCAGGAGTTGCGGCATGAAATCATTGCGCTATCTGATTCCGCTTTTTGTCTTCGTCGGGCTGGTGGTCTTTCTGGGTGCTGGCCTGCGGCTCGACCCGCGCGAGGTTCCTTCTCCCCTGATTGACAAGCCCGCCCCCGCTTTCTCACTGGCGCGTCTGGACAACGCTGGACAGAGCATCTCCAAAGACAGCCTGCGTGGCAAAGTCTGGATGCTCAATGTGTGGGCATCCTGGTGTGTGGCCTGCCGCCAGGAGCATCCTCTGTTGGTGGAGTTTTCCCGCAAGAAGCTTTTGCCAGTGTATGGGCTTAACTACAAAGACACGCGTCCCAACGGGCAAAGGTGGTTGGCTAATTTTGGTAATCCTTATGAGGCATCGCTGTTTGACGAAGACGGGCGCGTGGGGATCGACTTTGGTGTGTATGGTGTTCCCGAAACCTTTGTTATTGATCGCGAGGGCATCATTCGGTTCAAGCATATCGGGCCGCTCACACCGGAAGTTCTGGCAGAGAAAATTGAACCTCTGGTAAGGAAGCTCAATGGCTAAGTTTTCACTTTCGCATGGGATTGTTGGTGTCCTACTGTCTGCGGTGCTGGCCCTTCAGGTCTTTGTGGCGCAAGCTGGCGAAGCGGCTCCCGCCGTTGAGGATCCGGTGCTGGAAGCCCGCATGTTGCGTATTGCCGCAGAGCTGCGCTGCCTGGTGTGTCAGAACCAGACGATTGCAGACTCCCATTCAGGTTTGGCCACCGATTTGCGTAACCAGGTGCGCGAAATGTTGCAACGCGGTCAAAGTGAGCAGCAGATCATCGACTTTATGACCCAGCGCTACGGTGATTTTGTGTTGTATCGACCGCCTTTCAAAGCGACGACAGTTCTGTTGTGGGCGGGGCCCGGCGTCATGGCGGTCGCTGGCCTTTCCATTCTTTTTGTGGTGCTGCGCCGGCGAAGCAAGATGAACGCCGACTTGTTTGAAGATGAAAAGTCGGTCGAGGGTGAAGATCGGCACTTGTCTTGACGCCACAGTCGTGAGGTATTTCCGGTATTGAATTGATCTGGATCAACTGGCTTGCCCAAGACGTTTGAATACCGCCCAATCCCGTGACAAACTTGCCTGCGTGCGGATGCTTTGCCTTCCGTGCAACATAAGTTATTGCTTATTGAGCAATTTAATGACGACAAGGACTTCATGCGAGTTGATTTCAATCCAGGCAAAACCAGGCTTTCGGCTTGGTTGCGTTGTGTAGGTCTTGCAGCGCTGCTAGGCATTGGCTTTGCCGCCGGTGTCGCAGCGCAGGATGCTCCCAAGCCTGTCAAGCTAACCACCACCGCCGATCACACCAAGTTCAAGGAACTTCAACGTTCGTTTCAAAGCGGACCTGAAGTGACCAAGGCCTGCCTGAGTTGCCATACCGAGGCAGCCGGTCAAATTCACCGCACCAAGCACTGGAAGTGGGAATACAAGAATCCGGATACCGGTCAAGTACTTGGAAAGAAGAACGTTATCAACAACTTTTGTATCTCTATTGCTTCCAACGAAGCATCCTGCAATAGCTGCCACGTTGGCTACGGCTGGAAAGATGCAACGTTTGATTTCAAGTCTGAAGAGAATGTGGACTGCCTGGCATGCCACGACACCACCGGGAACTACAAAAAGCCCTCGGGGTTGGCGGGTAACGTGCTTACCAAAGATACCGAGTTCCCACCCGGGTCCGGCAAAATTCTGAAGGGAATCGACCTTAGCAAGGTGGCACAGAAGGTAGGTAAATCCAGTCGCGACACCTGTGGAGCCTGCCATTTCAATGGTGGCGGCGGTGATGGCGTCAAGCATGGCGACATGGACAGTTCCTTGGCCGCGCCCGAGAAATCAGTGGACGTGCACATGGACTCCACCGGGCTGGACTTTACTTGCGGAACTTGCCACAAAACCTCCAGCCACGATGTAGCCGGTAGTCGCTACACCCCCACGGCCAAAGATGTCAAGGGAGCACACATCCGTGGTGCTACTGACAACGGCAACCCGGCTACGTGCGTGTCATGCCACACCAACGCACCGCACAAAAAAGAAGCCCGGCTCAACCAGCATGCTTCCAAGCTGGCTTGCCAGACTTGCCACATCCCCGAGTTCGCACGCGGCGGTATTGCCACCAAGATGAATTGGGATTGGTCCACTGCAGGTCAACGTGATGCCGAAGGCAAGCACATCGTGCGCAAAGACGACAAGGGGCACATTACCTACGAGTCCCGCAAAGGCGACTTTGAGTTGGCCGAGAACGTCAAGCCGACTTACGTATGGTTTAACGGTCAGGTCAATTACACCCTGAAAACTGACAAGCTCGACGCCAGCGCCGAAGTCACCCGCATCAATACTTTAGGCGGCAGTCCTACAGATGGCAAGTCGATGATTTGGCCGATCAAGCGCTTTGGCGGTAAACAGCCCTACGACACAGTCAACATGACACTGCTCACACCGCACACCGCTGGCAATGACGACACAGGCTACTGGAAAAATCTCGAGTGGGACAAAGCCCTCCAGGCGGGCGTGAAAGTTTCCGGCGTGCCTTACTCTGGCAAGTTTGACTTCGTCAAAACCCAGATGGACTGGCCCATTACCCACATGGTGGCACCAAAAGAAAAGGCGCTGGGCTGCGTGCAGTGCCATGCGAAGGATGGCCGTTTGGCAGGAATTGAAGGCGTGTACATGCCGGGCACTGGCAGCCATTCGCTGATTGACAAGCTCGGCTGGGGCTTGGCATTGCTGACATTCATCGGCGTTCTAGGGCATGGAGCCATTCGATTCGCCTCTCGGAACAAAGCGCAAGGAAGCTCAAAATGACTGAACGGGTGTATCTATTCAAAGGTTTCGAGCGGTTCTGGCACTGGTCCCAGGCGGCACTGATCATCTTCATGCTGGTCTCGGGTTTCGAGATTCGCGGCACCTATACCGTCTTCGGATTCGAAAAGGCGGTCAACCTGCACAGTACGGCGGCTTGGGCCCTCGTGGGCCTGTGGATCTTCGCGATTTTCTGGCACTTCACCACTGGTGAATGGCGGCAATACATTCCTACTACGAACAAGGTGCTTGCCATCATGAACTACTACTCGTCGGGTATCTTCAAACATGAGCCACACCCTTTCAGGCAGACGTCGCAGCAAAAACACAACCCGCTGCAGCGGCTGACTTATCTGGCGATTTTGACGCTGCTCAGTCCGCTCATCTGGATTACGGGCTGGCTGTACCTGTTCTACGCAGACTGGAATGCATGGGGCCTGACTGCCTTGCAACTGGAGTGGGTGGCAACCGGCCACACCATCGGCGCATTTTTCATGCTGGCATTTTTGATTTCCCACCTTTACCTGATTACCACCGGGCATAAACCATCGTCCCAGATCAAAGCCATGATCACCGGCTGGGAAGAGATTGAGTAACTTTACTAACCTTCAGGAGAATTCCATGACAAACAAAAAGACCTTCAAAGCAGCCGCGCTGCTGGTTTTGCTTGGAGCATCGTTTTCAGCCAACGCGTACGACGCAGATTGGAAGCGGGGCCGGGTGTACTACCGCAGCGTTTGTACCTCCTGCCATGTAGCCATGCCCATTGGCTCGATCAATCCGAGTACCAAAACCAAGGCGGAGTGGTCGGCTTACCTCCAGTCAGACAAGCATGCCAAAGGCAAAGAAGCCCTCAGCAAATATGTCAGCAAGGCCTACCGCGCCAGCATCAAATCTGGCAACAAGGCAGCCGAAAAATTTGCCGATACGCCTGACCAGGAATTGGCCGATGACATCAAAGCTTTCCTGATCAAGGGCGCAAAAGATGGAGATGCCCCAGCAACCTGTAGCTGATGAAGATGAGCACTTCAAGCACACCCCGCTGGGTCTCGGGCTTCAAGGCTGACTACGAGAAACTGTTTGTCAAAAAATGGTCATCCTACATGGGTGCCGTTTTGTTGATCGTTGTCATTCTGGGGCTGATGGTCAACGGCATGGTCTGGGGAGTGTTTGGTGGTGTGAAATTTTGGGGCGACTGGATCAATAACGCGGTGGGACTGGGCCCCCTGCTGGGGGTGCCGGCCGAGCTTGACGGTTTCTTCATGCACCGTATGTCGCTCATGAACACAACGCTGGTGCTCGGAGCTTTTTGCGCCGCCTTGTTGTCCAGTCAGTTTGCGCCGAGTCGCCCTCCCAAACTTGAATACGTGTGGGCGATGCTTGGCGGTTGTCTCATGGGTGTTGGTGCGGCGCTGGCAGGTGGCTGCACTACCGGCGGCTTTTTTAACCCGGTACTGCACTCGTCTCCCGCGGGATGGGCCATGTGGGCAGGCTTGCTGGCCGGCGCAGCGATCGGCTTCAAGTTGCTTTTGTGGACGCTGGAGAACATTGAGTGGGGTACTCAGGCTCCGCCCATGGTCCAGGTGCCCTCGGCAATTCAGAAAATTTATCCTCTGCTGGGGCTGCTTGTTGCCCTGGCCATTGTGAGTTGGGCGGCCATCTGGCTGTATTCGGGCAGCGAACCTTTGTCGGTTCGGGCACTCATTGTGCTGGCTGGGTTTACTATTGGATTCATCATGCACCGTTCGCGCATTTGCTTTGCGCGTGCATTTCGTGAGCCATTTGTTACTGGCGAAGGTGAGATGACGAAGGCCGTGATTTTGGCGCTGGCTATCGGGCTGCCGCTGGCGGCATTGCTGTTTCAAAAGAAAATCATCGACCCGTACGTAGCTATACCTGCAACCTTCTGGATTGGCTCCATGCTCGGGGGCTTGATCTTCGGCGTCGGAATGGTGTTTGCCGGTGGCTGCGCATCGGGGTCGCTGTGGCGTATGGGTGAGGGCCACCTCAAGTTGTGGGTCAGCATGTTTTTCTTTGCCTGGGGCGGATCGACAGCCAGCGCCTTGTTCAAAAAATTCCAAATTACATCCATTGACGAAACCAATATTGAGACCTTTGAGATGACCGCCGTCGGTTTCCAGGCCTACCTGCCTGACATGGTCACGAGCTGGGGCCTCACTTTCCTTATTTCCGGTGGTTTTTTGCTGCTGTGGTACGCACTGGTTCGCTACAACGAATCAACCGAAAAATTCACACTCATGTGATTTCATCTCTTTTTGAAGGAGCTTATCGTGAAAGTTAACCATCCAACCCTGCTGGCCGCTTTGCTGTCGGCCTTGTTCATCGCTCCCGTTGGGCTTCAAGCTGCTACTCCAGAGGCCGCACCCGCTGCGGCTGCGGCTGTGGCTTACTCCCCCGCGAATCCGGGGCCCGGCTGGTATAGCAAACTGGTCAATCTGGACTTCGTGAAACAACAGGCTGCCATCCCAAAAGTGGAAGGCGTCATGCTGATCGATGCCCGACCCGGGGCGCGCAAATACGATCTGGGGCACATCCCCACAGCCATCAACATTCCCGACACGCAGTTTGACAAGTTGGCCCCAGGCCTGCTCCCGGCAGACAAGTCAATGCTGCTGGTGTTTTACTGTGAAGGCTACGACTGCATGCTCAGCCACAACTCTGCAGCCAAGGCCGAAAAGCTGGGTTACACCAACATCCGTGTGTTTGCAGAAGGCTTCCCTGGCTGGATCGCAGGCGGCAATTTGCATGCGGTCAGCGTGGCCCACATCAAGAAGCTGCTCGACGAGAAGACGCCCATCACCCTGGTAGATTCCCGCCCGAAAGAGCGCAAATTCGACCTGGGTCATATACCGGGCGCCATTAGTCTGCCGGACTCACAGTTTGACAAACTGGCAGCGCAGGTGCTGCCGGCAGACAAGGCGGCTGCACTGTATTTTTACTGCGAAGGCGTCACCTGCGTGCTGAGCAACAACTCGGCCCTCAAAGCCATCAAACTCGGCTACACCAACGTCAAAGTGGTTCCTGAAGGCTACCCTGCATGGGAAAAAGCCTATGGTGCAGGCCCCAAAGCGACAGCAGCAGGCGCTGCGGCAGCACCCAAGGCCCCGGCCATTGAAGCTGGTAAAGAGTCTGGAAGCATTGCCGTGGCTTCTTTTGAGCGCATCTACAAAGAAGCGCCGGATAGCGTGCACTTCATCGATGTGCGCGACCCCGCCGAAGTGGCAACTGGCACATTCAAAGGTGCGATCAACATGCCGGTGAGCACGATGGAGAAGAACCTGGACAAACTGCCTAAGGACAAGCCCATCGTCTTCTTCTGCGGCGCTGGTTCGCGCAGTGGGGAAGCCCATGACATGGTCAAGTTGTACAAGCCAGAAATCAAGACCGTCTTCCTCGATGCCTCTATCAAGTGGGCCAAGGACGGCAGCTACACCATCAAAGGCAATTGATTTTCACAAAACCAAGGAATAGATCATGAAATCCAAAACACTCATCGCTTCGGCCCTGCTGGCTGTTTCCCTGAACAGCTTTGCACAAAGTCAGACAGAAACTTTCTTCAGTGTCACCAGTGCTGACAACCAGGCGCAAGGCATGGCCATGGTGCTTGCCACCCAGATGGCGGAGCAAAAAGCGGCTGTGCGTATTCTGCTGTGTGGACCGGCGGGCCAGCTGGCATTGAAAGCCTACGAGCCCGCACCCCTGAAGCCGAGAAATGTATCGCCCAAACAAATGATGGCGGGGCTAATCAAGGGCGGCGCAACCGTTGAGGTGTGCGCCTTGTTCTTGCCCAATGCAGATAAAGGTGCGGCTGATCTGATTGAAGGCGTTGCCGTTGCAAAACCACCTGAAGTGGCAGCCTATATGGTCAAACCTGGTGTTCGGGCTTTCGGGTTCTAAGCACCAAATAACAAGGTCCGCACAGCGGGAAATATGGAAATTGTAGAAGTAGACGTCGCCATCGTAGGGGCGGGCGGTGCGGGACTGCGCGCAGCCATTGCGCTGGCGCAGACTGAACCGACGCTGCGCATCGCGCTTATCTCCAAGGTGTACCCCATGCGCAGCCACACCTGCGCGGCCGAAGGCGGCGCTGCAGGTGTTGTCAAAGCTGATGACAGCTTTGACTTGCACTTCGACGATACCGTTGGCGGCGGCGACTGGCTTTCGGACCAGGACTGTGTGGAGTACTTTGTAAAAGAAGCGCCCAAGGAGCTGACGCAGCTGGAACACTGGGGTTGCCCCTGGAACCGTGAAGCAGATGGTTCGGTGGCGGTGCGACCCTTTGGCGGCATGAAAAAGCAGCGTACCTGGTTTGCTGCCGACAAATCGGGCTTTCACATCCTGCACACGCTGTTCCAGACCACCCTGCAGTTTCCATCCATTACCCGCTTTGACGAATATTTTGCGCTGGACCTACTGGTCGATGAAGGCCGCTGCCAGGGTCTGACCGCCATGGAAATGCGCAGCGGCATGATCAAGCAGTTCAACGCCAAGTCCGTCATCATCTGCGGCGGCGGAGCCGGGCGCATGTTCCCCTTCACCACCAACGGTGCCATCAAAACCGGCGACGGCATGGCCATGGCCTACCGCGCCGGTGTGCCGCTCAAGGACATGGAGTTTGTGCAGTACCACCCCACAGGGCTGCCAAATACCGGCAGTTTGTTGACCGAAGCCTGTCGCGGTGAAGGCGGGGTCATGCTCAACAAGAATGGACGCCGCTATTTGCAGGACTACGGCATGGGGCCTGAGACGCCCCTGGGCAAACCGCAGCTTAAAACCATGGAGCTGGGGCCCCGCGACCGGGTCAGCCAAGCCTACTGGCACGAGCTGCAAAAGGGCAACACCGTAACCACCCCGTGGGGCGAGTGTGTGCTGCTGGACATGCGCCACCTGGGTGAAAAATACATTGATGAACGTTTGCCGCTGGTTCGCGAGCTCGCAATTGCTTATCTGGGCGTGGACATCGTGAAAGATGCGGTACCTATCCGCCCGGTGGTGCACTACATGATGGGCGGCATTTCTACCAACACCCAGGCAGCCACGCCGTTGCCGGGTTTGTTTGCCGCCGGCGAATGCGCCTGTGTCAGCTTGAACGGCGCCAACCGGTTGGGGTCCAATTCACTCGTCGAGCTGCTGGTATTCGGCAAGAGCGCCGCCATGTCGGCGATTGCCCACAACAAGACCGTGGGGCCCGCCAATAAAGCGGCGCTTGCAACGCAGGCCAAAGAGAGCCAGGCCCGCGTGCGTGAACTGTTCTCTCGCACGGATGGCAACGAGTCGATGTCTGGTTTGCGCAAAGAGATGATGGACACCATGGAGAAAAATTGTGGCCTGTACCGCACTGAAGAGGGTTTGCAGGAAGCCGTGGTGACGATTGCGGAGCTACGCCAGCGCTACCAGAAAGTTACCCTGCACGACAAGAGCAATGTCTTCAACACGGACCTGTTCCAGGTACTGGAGCTGGGCTCCATGCTGGACTGCGCCGCAGCGCTGACCGTGTCTGCCCTGGCACGCAAGGAGTCCCGCGGAGCGCACCAGCGCCTGGACTACGTGGCCCGTGACGACAAGGACTTTCTGCGACACAGCATGGCGTTCTACCAGGGAGCAGACAACCCGCGCGTGGACTATCTGGATGTGGTGATCACCAAGTCCCCGCCTGGCGTACGGGACTATTCCGGGGACCACAAATGACCGAGCTGAAAAAGCGCCTGGTCCAACTGGAAGTCCTGCGCTATGACCCCGAAAAAGACAGTGAGCCACACTTCCAGAGTTATGAAGTGGAGTGCAACGAGGAGTGGGTGGTGCTGGATGCACTCACGGCGGTCAAGGAGCGCATTGACCCCACGCTGAATTTTCGCTGGTCGTGCCACATGGCAGTGTGTGGCAGTTGCGGCATGATGGTCAATGGCGAGCCCAAACTCGCATGCCATGCTTTCTTGCGGAGTTATGAGGGTGTGATTCGGGTCGAGCCACTGGCGAACTTTCCCATTGAGCGCGACCTCGTTACGGTGGCAGATGATTTCATTGACAAGCTCAAACGCGTCAAACCCTACCTGATTCCCAAAGAGCCCAAGACCCTAGAGCAAGGCGAGTACAAACAAACACCAGCGCAGCTGATGAAGTACCGCCAGTTCTCCATGTGCATCAATTGCATGCTGTGTTACGCCGCTTGCCCAGAGTACGCTTTGCAACCCAAATTCATCGGCCCTGCGGCCATTACCCTGGCACACCGCTACAACCAGGATTCGCGTGATGGCGGGCGCGACGAGCGCCAGGAGGTCATCGCCACCAATGAAGGTGTATGGGAGTGCTCGTTTGTAGGCGCTTGCTCGGAAGTTTGCCCCAAGGCGGTGGACCCTGCCGGTGCGCTGCAGCAAGTCAAGGTGGCCAGTACGCTGGACTGGTTCAAGGAGCGACTGCTACCGGGAGACAAGAAATGACAAGCCGCAAACCCTATGTTCGTCCGGTCTCCAAGACTGGATGGTGGCTGAAACATCCGCGCTACATCCGCTACATGTCGCGGGAGGTCACCTGCATCTTCATTGGTGCCTTTGCACTGCTGATGGTGTGTGCGCTGGAGCGACTGTCCAAAGGGCAGGCCGCCTTTGAATCATTTATGAGCGCCATTACCGGCCCATGGAGTGCAATGGGATTGTTGGTCATCCTTGCGTTTGCTGTGCACAACTCCACCAGTTGGTTCAATGTCACACCCAAGGCCTTGCCGGTACAAATGGGTGAGGAATTTCTGGCTGGCAAGTACATTATTGGCGCGCATTACGCGGTGTGGATTCTCACCACGCTTGTGGTGCTGGCCTTGTCAGGGGTGTTTTAGCCATGGCCAAATCCAATAAGCCTATTTTTTGGAGTCTTTTTGCGGCCGGTGGCACACTGGCGGCATTTCTGGCGCCCGTGCTGGTGTTGCTTTTCTTGATTGCAGCGCTGGGTCATGCTCCCAGTATTCTGAGTTACGCCGGCTTGTTCGCGTTTGCCTCCCACTGGCTGGGCAAGGCAATTCTCCTTGGCGTGATCACTTTGTTTCTCTGGCATGCTGCGCACCGCTTGCGCGTTACCTTGCACGACTTTGGCCTGCGCCAGGACGCTAAAGTGGCGGTAGCAGTTTATGCAGTGGCCGGCGTTGGAACGGCTTTGACTATTTTGTATTTGGTTCGTATCTGATCACAGGCGCGTACTCTATAAAGGTATTTCGTGAGTTCACAAGATTCTGTTTCCCTCGCTCCCAAGGAGTCTGTTGTCATACCCCAGTATCTGGAAACCACCTACTGGTGGGCCTACCTTCATCCCAATGCAGTGCGCCTGTTTGAGCGGCAATGGCTGGTCAATCTGATTCTGTGGGGCAATTTTGCCAAGCTCCGCGATGCCGCCTTGCAGGAAATGGGTACGGTGATTGAGGGCAATGTGCTTCAGGTCGCATGTGTCTATGGTGACTTTACCGAACACCTGGTCAGCCGCCTGAGCCCGACCGCCCACCTCGATGTGATTGATGTTGCACCGATACAGATCAAGAATCTGAAAGAAAAACTGTCAAAACAAAGCCAGGTCAGCGTTTTGCGTCAGGACTCCTCAGCGCTTCAGTTTGCCGACGGTAGCAAGGACGCTGTAGTGCTGTTTTTCTTGTTGCACGAGCAGCCGGCAGATGTGCGCCGCAAAACCATCGCCGAAGCCTTGCGGGTGACCAAGCCTGGAGGGAAACTGGTCTTTGTGGACTACCACCGCCCGGTAGCCAGCAGCCCGTTTCGCTACCTCATGGTTCCCATTTTGACCACCCTGGAGCCGTTTGCCATGGACATCTGGCGCAATGAAATCAGCAGCTGGTTACCCGCCGATGTGACCCCCGCCAAAATCGAAAAACAAACCTACTTTGGCGGCTTGTACCAAAAGGTGGTGGTTACGCGCTAACCCAAACGGCAGCGCGATGACTATCCGAAGCCCTGCTCAGGCGGCCAGGGCGGCTTCAATGTCCTTGGCCAGGCTTTTGGGCGTATCGGTTGGCGCGTAGCGCTGAAGCACCGCGCCGTCTTTGCCGATCAGGAATTTGGTGAAATTCCATTTAATGGCCGTGCTGCCCAGCAAGCCCGGCGCTTCCTTGGTCAGGAACTTGTAGAGCGGGTGGGCTCCGGCGCCGTTCACATCGATTTTGGCCATCATGGGAAAGCTCACACCGTAGTTGAGCTGGCAGAACTCGGCAATCTCGTCGTTACTGCCCTTGTCCTGCGCCCCAAACTGATTGCACGGAAAGCCCAGCACCACCAAGCCTTTGGCGACGTATTCCTTGTGCAGTTCTTCCAGTCCTGCAAACTGGGGAGTGAAGCCGCAGGCACTGGCCGTGTTGACAATCAGCAGGGCTTTTCCCTTGAACTTTTCTAGTGGGACGGACTTGCCGCTAATCTGCTGGGCTTCAAAATCATAAATAGTGGACATGTTGCATAAGCGTTGCTAGGGGGGAAGGGCGCACCTTACCAGCAACCAATACCACTAGCACGCACAGGGCGTTGATCCTGTCAGCCGTGAGCGTTGTCGCTGCGGGCAATTTCGAGCAGATGCTCCACCTCGTGGGCGTGTTCCCTGCAGTTGTGGTCGTGCCAGCGTTTGATGATCCACATAAACCCGGCCACCACCACGCCAAATACTGTAATGGCCCCAAAAGCGGAAAGCCCCATGCCGGTGGACAGGCTGTAAAAGGCACCCAAACCAAGGATGCAGGCCTGCTCATTGAAGTTTTGCACTGCAATGGAGCGCCCAGCCCCCATCAGATTATGGCCTCTGTGCTGCAGCAAAGCATTCATGGGCACCACCAAAAAGCCGCCCAAGCCGCCGAGCAGGACCAAAAAGGGCGCAGCAAGCCATACGTTGTCGATGAAATTCAGCAGAATCACCAGCAGGCCCATGCCGATGCCCAGCGGCATGACTAGGGTTGCTTGGTCCAGGCGCATGCGCAGGGACGCCGCTACCGCCCCCACCGCTGTGCCGATGGCGACCACGCCCACCAGCGCAGAGGCCTGCGTCACGGTATAGCCCAGTGCAGCGGCGGCCCATGCCAGCACGATGTAACGCAGGTTGCCGCTCACGCCCCAGAACAAGGTGGTTGTGGCCAAAGAAATTTGGCCCAACCGGTCACGCCAGAGCCGGGTATTGCAATGCCAGAAATCCGGCAACAAGGTGACCAGGTTTTTGGGCAGGGGGCGCATGGGCACGCCTGTCAGTGGAATGCGGGTGTTGAACCACGCAGCCAGCATATAAACAAAAATCAGCACACTGATAGCAGCCTCCGGTGCCGAGTCGATGCTGGTGGTCAACACCGGAAAGTCGAAGGACAGCAACTGCGCTGAAATATGGGGCCCGACCAGC
>CAJBMJ010000091.1 GCA_903954045.1 uncultured beta proteobacterium
ACCCATGCGGCCCGCAGCGCCTTTGAAGACGTGCTGCATGGGCACCGCCAACCGGTCTACGCCCTGTACCTGGCCATGGACCCCGCGCGGGTGGACGTGAACGTTCACCCCACCAAGATTGAAGTGCGCTTTCGCGACAGCCGCGAAGTGCACCAGGCCGTGCGCCATTCGGTCGAAGATGCGCTGGCTGCGCCGCGTGCTGGAACAGCCCCAACGCCACAGACAGGCGATTCAGAGGCATCCGCGCTGTCCCAGCCCGGTAGTTATGTGCCGGGACTTGGGGTTTTGCCAAAAGTGCCTGTAGCGCCCATGTACTCTGCGCAACCAGCTATCAATTTCGGAGCAAACAAGGCACCACTAGGCCACTACGTAAGCGACATCGGCCTGCTCTGGCAATCTGAGACCGCCCCACAGGTTGGCTGGGCGTCAGAGGGGAATGCGCAGGTAAAAGGAGGAGGCCAAAGGCCGGGGGACACGGAGCATTCCCCTCTGACGCCTAGCCAACCGACCCACGAAGAAGCAGCACAATCATGGCCCCTGGGACGCGCTCTTGCTCAGTTGCAGGGCGTCTACATCCTGGCCGAAAACGCGCAGGGCTTGGTGGTGGTGGACATGCACGCCGCCCATGAACGCATCGTCTACGAGGGGCTCAAAAACCAATGGGAACAGCAGGCACGTGCCGCCGGACAAAAAACCGCCATGCAGGCCCTCTCCAGCCAACCCCTTCTCATTCCAGCCACGTTTGCAGCCACTCCCGCCGAAGTCGCCGCAGCCGAGGCACACACCGACACCCTGCATACCCTGGGCCTGGAGATTGCGCCCTTCTCACCCAAAACCTTGGCCGTGCGCGCTGTGCCCACCAGCCTGGCGCAGGGCGACGTGGTGGAGCTGGCTCGCAGTGTCCTGGCTGAACTGGCGCAGCATGAAGCCAGCACGGTGATTGCCCGGGCGCAAAACGAGATACTGGCCACCATGGCCTGCCACGGCGCGGTGCGTGCCAATCGGCGCCTGACCCTTGAAGAAATGAACGCGCTGTTGCGCCAGATGGAAGCCACCGAGCGTTCTGACCAATGCAACCACGGCCGCCCCACTTGGCGGCAGGTCAGCCTGAGCGATCTCGACAAGCTTTTTTTACGCGGGCGCTGACATGAAAACCCGGCACTTTGCCCAACTGGTGGCGCTCTCGGCCCTGTGGGGTGCGTCCTTCATGCTGATTCGCATTGCCAGCCCGGTGCTGGGACCCAATGTATTGGCGTTGATGCGGGTGTGCGCGGCCACCATCACACTGGCCATCCTGATGCGGTTGTTGCGCCACCGGTGGCCGCACAGCCATTGGCGCGAGCTTGCCGGGCTGGGACTGTTGTCCGTGGCCATGCCTTTTTTGCTGTTTTCCTGGGCGGCTCTGCATTTGCCCGCGGGCTATAGCGCCCTGCTCAACTCCACTGCGGTTGTATTTGGCATTTTTGCGTCAGCCTGGTTGAAGGAAGACACCCTGACCAAACGCAAATTGCTGGGCTGTATCTGCGGCTTCGCCGGTGTTGCACTCATTGTGAGCCTGGGGCCAGTCAAGCCCTCGCTTGAAGTAGCGTTGGCTGCGCTGGCCTGCGTCGTAGCCTCAGCCTGCTATGGAAGCTCTACGCCACTCATGAAACGCGCCCTGACCCGCATGCAACCACTCGAAATTGCGGCCGGTATCCATGCCGCGTCGGTGCTGTTGCTGGTGCCCGGAGCCGTCTGGACCTGGCCGCAAGCACAGTTCACCCCGCCTGCGCTAGCTGCCGTGCTGGTCATGGGCGTGGTCACTTCGGGCTTGGCCTACTGGTTGCATATCCGCATCCTGTCGCAGGTTTCGCCCGTAGCTGCCATGAGCCCCACTTTCATGATTCCGGTGTTTGGCGTGGCCTGGGGGCATATTTTTCTGGGCGAGCAACTCAGCGCGGGCATCTTTGCAGGCGGCGCGCTGGTGCTGGTAGCCAGCGCGCTGATTACCGGTTTTAACCCCTGGCAAAAGTGGTTGGACTATGTGGACGCCAAGCTTTAGCCGTCGGCAGTGATGTCAATCGTGCAAATGGTCGCGCACAAACTGCCGGAAAAAAGCCATTACCGGCGCCTCGGTGCGCCCAGCCAGCGTGACATAGGCAAAGCGCGCGGTGGCG
>CAJBMJ010000092.1 GCA_903954045.1 uncultured beta proteobacterium
CGTGCATCTATGCAGAGGTGTCTTGAACTGTGGCGTCAGGAGGTTCACAGTGCTTGATAACACCCCCATGGGACAAAAGTTTCACGACCAGTTGCGAGATTATGTGAACGGTTTACTGTCAAAAGACGACCAAGCATGGATGGAGAAGTTCATAAGTGACAACCCGCAAGCCAAAGCTGAACTTCAGTTTGAGCGCAGGCTCAGATCAGTCATCAATAGCGCAGTTAGTCCGACTCCAATTGAAGAGGCATTGGCGAAATCGCTGGCCCGGGCGAAGAAAGAAGGGCTGCTCAAGCCATCTAGTCAAGATCGGCAAAGTGGATCAAAACCATCGACAACACGATTACCGTCTCCTGCTTCCAACAATTCTTGGTGGAGCCGACTCTGGCAACCGTTCCCAATCCCGGCCCCCGTCCTGGCAACACTTGTTGCAGCGATTGTCATTCCGGCGCTTTGGGTCGTACAGCGCGCCGATGTTCAAGCCCCCGATATGGCGAGTCCTTCTTACCGTGGTGCAACCCAAAGTCCTGCGGTGCCCTGCGCCCAGCAATACCGGTTAAGGATCGTGTTCGCCAAGCAGGCCCGGGTGGAAGAAGTTTCTCTCTTGCTAGGCAAACTTGGCGCGGATGTGACCTCCGGTCCCACGGTCAATGGCGAGTTCTGGGTACGCCTGTCCACAGCAGTTGACCTGCAAAAAGCGATTGAAGCGCTGAAAACCCAGTCATGGGTAGATGATGTTTGGACGCCGCCTTCAGACTCAAACTTGGGATGCCGCTAGGCATGCAGATGCAGCGAGTTCTTGGCCGACTCTGTTTGATTTTCTGTCTCGTCGCAGCGCTACCGGTTTTCGCCAGAGAGGCAGGTCGCTATGCGCTGGTGCTGGCCAATGCCGACTACATTGGAAAGACACGCGACCTGGCTAACCCGCTACGGGATGCCGAACTTATGGAGCGCACGCTTAAGAGCCTGGGATTTGTAGTCTCCAAAGAGGTCAACCTGACCCGCAAAAGCATGATCACTGCTGTTGCTGACTTCAGTGCGCAGTTGCCAGCCGGGTCCGTTGCCTTGGTCTACTACGCAGGCCATGGCGTGCAAGTGGCGAACCAGAACTACTTGCTGGCGGTAGACTCAGAGCTTGACGATCCGGCGCAAGTACCGCTGCGATCGCTTCCCTTACAGACAGTGCTGGAGCGCCTGGCTGCGGCTTCATCGAATGTCAACGTAATCATTCTCGATTCGTGCCGCAACAATCCCTTTGCAACATCAGCACAAGGGAAGTATCGAAATTGGACTCCATCACCTGATGGATTCGCCACGGTGTTGGCACCGCACGGAACTCTGGTTGCCTACTCTACTGCTCCCGGTGAGTTGGCCGCCGATGGTCTTGCTCGCAACAGCTTGTATACGGCCACGTTGGCCAGTTTATTGCTCAGGCCGGGCTTGCCACTGGATCAAGTGTTCAAGCAAGTGGCCAATACCGTGCGTCAGAAAACTGGCAATGCGCAGCAACCCTGGTATGAGTCGTCATTGACCAACGATGTTGTTCTCCAAACTGAAGTTCACTCGGCCCAGACCCAAGTCGGAATTGAGAAGCCAGTTGTTGGGCAATCGACGATATCCGCAGTAGAAAGCAATTCGTCGGTTCCAACCAATCGCACGGCTGGAGCAATGGGCCGAGAGGAATGGCGGCGCCGCAATTTGGAACTGGACTTAAGGGTGCGCAATTTCTCACCGGACGAAATCAAACCAACCGAACAGCGTGCGCGGCGTGGAGACGTCGACGCCATGGTGCTTTTGGGAATGGTGTACCGGGCCATACCCAACAACACCCAGGCGGTCTACTGGTACGAGCGAGCCGCTGCCAAAGGCGATGCCATCGCCCAGACGGAACTGGGAGAAATGCGCTACTTTGGGGAGGGAGGGCGTAAAGATGTTCAAGAGGCCCAGCGCTTGTTCGAACGAGCGGCTGCCCAAGGCTACCCAGGCGCTGCCATCAACCTGGCGCAATTGAAGATGAAGCAGAATCCTTCAACTGATACGCAACGTGAGTTTCTGAAACAGTCGGGCTACCCAGACCCTGCAGTCCTGCTCAATTTGTTGAAATAGCTGTGCGTTCGCACGCGAAGAACCGAACCTTTTGCACGAACTCTCCGACTTACGAATGTTAGCCAATAGCAGATCGAGGGGATTCCCAATCTGCTCGAGAGCAAGGTTAATAGGCAAGACAAATAGTTCATTAACCATTCGCAAAAAGGTCTTATGGTGACTGCCGTCATCACGCGCATCAACGGTGTTGATCAAAGGTGACAAGGGCTGGATCGCCAGCCGATAGGCAGCAGGTCTTCCCCACAAGTGCTGATAGAAGGGCGTCGTCGGCAAGTGAGGGCAGCAACCATCTTGGTAGGCTAACGCCTGCCTTTTCTTATTTGTAGGGACCAAATTTTGCAGAGCCCGCAAAATAGATCGAACGAAATTGGGGCGGGATACGACTTACGGGTTCAACTACACGGAGTTCCATTTGTTCAAATCCTCACCCCAGACAACATCAGAGTCCATCAATACCAGTGCCCCGGAATCGCAGTCCGGCAAGACATCCGAGTGCGCCGCAGGCACGGCGGGCGCCAAACGCTATGCAGCAGTGCACAAGAGTCTGAGTTCAGGGATCGTGGGTTTGGAGAGCGTGCTCGAGGGAATCGCGCAAGATATTGCTTGGCAATCACATGACGCACGGCGCAAGGGCCCCGAAGCGGCATTCCTGTTTTGTGGACCGGC
>CAJBMJ010000093.1 GCA_903954045.1 uncultured beta proteobacterium
ACGGAGTTGGCGACCCCGCCTGGTTTTTGGGTAATAGCTTCAGACATAGGGGGAAAGCAAAGCTTCAGAAGGGAGTGGCGGCGCAATGGCATCTCCGACTTTGGATCGCGTACTTGACGCAGTATTTCGCGTCGATGCGAGCTTCAACGTACTTTTTCTGTCCGAGCCCGGACAGCATTGGCTCGGCTGCGCCAACGCGGCAGAACTCCCAAAGACTTTTATCGAGGTCATGCATCCTGAAGACGTTGAACGCTTCAAGACCACCTGTCATGACTCTCCCGACGCTTTCACCTGCGATGTGCGGGTCATCAAAAGCGGAACGGAGCTCTGGGTCAACGTCCGCGGTTATCCCATTTCCGCCGTGCACCAGTTTGTGTTGTGCATTTTCGACATCTCGCGTTGGAAGACGGACGAGGCGGTGTTTCGGCATGCCGCTGAACACGACAATCTGACCGGCCTGCCGAATAGAGCCTTTCTGAAAGGCGCGGTCGACCGAATGCTCAAGTCCGAAGGGTCACCATTTTGCGTCGCCCTGCTTGATTTGGATGGCTTCAAGAAGGTGAACGACACCTATGGCCATGCCATTGGGGACGCGGTACTGATTGAGACGTCCAAGCGCTTGCTCAAGGTGATTGGACCGCAGGACATACTTGCCCGGCTGGGCGGGGACGAGTTTGTGCTGGTGTTGCACGACAAGACTGCGGCGGCGGCAAAAGACGCCATGACTAGCGTTCTTTTCGCTATCGCCCGCCCTTACGACGCCGCGCCGCACAACGCCTACCTGGGTGTCAGCATTGGCGTAGCTGAATACCCGGCACATGGAACGGACTATTCGATACTGCTGAAAAATGCCGATACGGCGATGTACCACGCCAAGAATGCCGGCAAGAACCGCGTGAGCGTGTTCCAGCAAACCAGCGAGAGTGTCGACTTTTCCATCAATGCCGCGATCCACAACGGCATTGAAGAGGGCGAGTTCTATATGGAATTCCAACCTCAATTCGACATTCAGCGCAACATCATCGGCGCCGAGTCGCTCATGCGCTGGACCAGCCGCGATTTTGGGCGTGTGGGACCAGACCAGTTCATCCCGATCGCTGAAGAAGCTGGTCTGATGCCGTTTCTGGGCAAGTGGGCACTGCGCTATTCCTGCCACCAGCTCCGGGAATTTCAGCAGTTCAAGCCTGACTTCGTGATGTCGGTGAATGTTTCTCCGGTGCAGTTTGGTGGCGACGACTTTGACACACAGGTGCTCGAAGTGATAGCGCAAGCCCGCGTCGAACCAAAACACGTCATTCTGGAAATCACCGAGTCCACCTTGATGCACAGCCAGGCGAAGACAGAACGCGCCCTTGCCAACTTGCGCGACAAGGGAGTCCGCTTTTCGATTGACGACTTTGGCACTGGCTTCTCGAGCTTGGCGTACCTGACGCGATTGCCGGTTTCGAGTATCAAGATCGACAAAGCTTTTGTACGTGCCATCGAGCACCCGTCGTCAGCCAAGCTGTCTGACAAGAAGCTGATTGCCGCCATGATCGATCTGGCTCACAGCATTGATTTGAGGGTCGTTGCGGAGGGTGTGGAAAATGAAGAGCAGTTTGCTTTTCTCAAAGAGTCCGGTTGTAACCTCATACAGGGCTATCTACTGGGGAAACCCATGTCCGCCGACGCAATGCGTGGCATTCTGAACGCACCTCGACAGGCAACTGCATGAGCGAACAAACTATTGACAAATTGTTTACAGCGATGCGCAGTGCGAAGGGCGTACCAGCACTGGAATCAACCGTAACCTCGGTCTTGGCACAGCTGACAGATACAGGGAAAAATGCGAATGACCTTGCCAGCAGCATTGTCGAAGACTTTGCGTTGACGCAAAAGATTCTCAAACTGGCCAATTCATCCATGTACGCGCCGTTTTCCAAAGGCGCATCGTCTGTGACGTCTGCTTTGGACATCGTCGGCGCGGACGCCTTGCTGCATCTGGTGCTCAGTACCGCCAGTGTGTCTGCCAATGAACTTGAGGCGGATGCAGGTCTTGCCAGAACCCTGATGGCGTCAGAATTGGCGCGTTCAGCCTGCGCGGATCGTACCGAAGAAGCGTCAATTGCCGCGTTGATGTACGACCTTGGAAACCTGCTCACAACCAAATACCTGCCTCAGGAAGCGGCCGCCATTGATCACAAGGTGGCACAAAAAACGGCGCCTGCAAAGGCAGAGTTTGACGTCTTGGGAATGACGCTGCAGCAAGTGGGCGCCGAAGTCGCCAAGCAGTGGAAGTTGCCCGCATCGATCGTGTCCATCATTGACGGCACTGGTGACCCAACTTTGGTTGGAGTGGCGAAGTTCTCCTGCGAAGCCTCCTCGCTGCTTCAGGCCGGCAAGGAGGACGACTTTGCTCGTCTGCTGGAAGCACTGGATGTGCCCTACATCGACAAGTCCAAGATTTCCGGGCTGGTCACGCGAAAACTGGCAAAAGCAGGCCCTGCGCAAAAGGCAGCTCCGGCTATTGCCGCGGAGTTGGCCCTCGCCGAGTTGTTCAAGACCTTGTCGCGCACCCAATGGAAAACGGTGGAAGAGTTGGCGGCACCGATGTTTACGGAAATCGGGCATACCCTGAAGACCGCGCGTTGCCTGCTGTTCATGTTGACCCGCACCGGTGACTTTGCCATCCGGTACGCATCCGGCGACAACGTGGCCACTGTCAAGAGCAAGTTGCGGTTGTCAGCGCAGTACCAGCCGACCACTTTTCACGCCGTCATCATGAACAATGTGGACGTTTCCATTGCCGACGTGTCCAAGCTGAAGCCCTCGGCATTGCCGGAAGGATTCAGCGGGCTACTGCCGAACGTCAATAAGTTCATTGTTTTGCCGATCGCCAGCAGTCGTGTGACCGGGCTGGTTTACTGTGACTGGGAGTCTGACGACGCCATAAGCCAGACGGAACTGGCCGAAGTCAAGAAATTGCGCAACCTCTTCCTACCTTTTTTCCCGGTGTGAGACCAGTCGCCACACCATTGCCATTGAGATCACGGCAATAGCACAGTTTTGCCTGAAGGCATTGAAGCAACCTTTGCTGCAACAGAGGATGGTGGCACCGCCCCCGCACCGCAGGTTTATGACCTCGTATTGCAAGCCGCAGGCCGCACGCCCCACGGCAAGAGTCCAGTGATCTTCCGGTGAGTCAGTAGGCGGGAGAAGATGTGATCGGTCAGCAAACTTGGCCGCCATCCGAATTGCACAACGTTTTGCGTATACTTTTTCAGCATAGCCTTAGGTCTCAAAATAATGCATCACTTGCGCGTAAGACAAAACAAGAAATGTCATCAAGGTAAAACATGAACCCCACACTCACTAGCCTCACAGGCTTCGTCGCTTGGTCATTGTTCCTTTTGGTGCTTATGGAGGTCATTCGCTCAAAGCTCGTACTCACCAAGGCTGTTGCGGCAAATGGGTTCAACCCTGAGAATTCAAATCTTTCTCCGTTCATGCAGCGCCTCGCACGGGCCCACGCAAACTGCATCGAAGGCCTGCCAATTTTTGGTGGCCTAATGCTCATTGCCGTCGTGGCGGGTAGAACCTCCATCACCGATCCGCTGGCGTACTACTTTCTCTTTGCGCGCATTCTGCAGTCAGTGATTCACCTCAGTTCGCTCTCTGCTTTGGCAGTTACGTTTCGGTTTTCGGCGTTTGCAGTGCAATTGGGCATTGGCCTGTACTGGGCTCTCCGTCTGCTTGGCGCCTGATCCGGTAGAGCGGCTATGTCGCGCAAGCCGACGACCACGAGTACCCGCTTCCGGGTAGTCCAGTTAGATCATGGTTTTCGTTCATGCGATTGGCCCGAAGCCACGTTCCATGTCACCTATGGTAACTAATGCGTTACCATATGGTATGGCAATCAAAGTCGAAGAGAACATCCGAGAGGATGCATCGAACCCTTACAAGCAGTGGTTTGACGACCTGTCAGCCGAGGCTGCTGCCAAAGTGACCGTTGCAATACTTCGAATGGAGTTGGGCAATACGTCCAGCATCAAGTGGTTTGATGGCATGGGTGAGTATGTCATCGACTGGGGACCAGGTTACCGGATTTACCTGACCAAAGATGGCGACACGCTGATCGTTCTGTTTGGCGGTGGCACCAAACACGGCCAGCAGCGGGATATCAATAAAGCCAAGGAATTGTTGGCTGAGTACAAGGCACGCAAAAAGGCAATGGCAAGCAAAACAAGTAGTAAGCGCAAGGGGTAAATGCAATGGCACTGACCAGAAATTTCAAGGAAACCGTTATACAGCGCGTACAAAGCGACGCATCATTTGCACAGGCCTTATTGGACGAGGCTGCGACTCTGTTTCTCAATGGCGAACCGGAGACCGCTCGCCTGATCCTGCGGGACTTGGTTAACGCCACCATGGGATTCGAGCAGCTCGCAACCTTGACCGCGAAACCAAGCAAGAGTTTGCACCGTATGCTGTCGCCTAACGGAAATCCCAGCATGGACAACCTAGCAGTCATTTTTCAGGCAGTGCGCGAAAGGCTACATGTCAGCCTGTCTGCGCACTCCGTGGCAGCCTAAAACTGTGGGCCAATCAAATCTCAGTCTGCTCGGCCATTTCCAAAGCATCGTCAACCTCTATGCCCAGGTACCGCACGGTACTTTCCAACTTGGTGTGGCCAAGTAGCAGTTGAACGGCACGAAGATTTTTGGTCCGGCGGTAAATCAAAGAGGCCTTGGTTCGGCGCATCGAATGTGTTCCATATTCGGATGGGTTCAACCCAATCTCGGTGACCCAAGAATCCACAATGCGGGCATATTGGCGGGTTCCGATGTGAGGTGACTCATGGATGCGGCTGGGGAACAGGTAATCGTCCTGCCCAAGTTTGGCTTCCCTGATCCACTCGCTGACCGCATCGCGGGTCGGTTGGGTAATCTCGAACTGGACAGGTCGCGATGTTTTTTGTTGCATTACGGTGGCACGGGGCGAAACATGTTCGCCATGACAAATGTCGCGCACCCGCATCTTGACCAAGTCGCAGGCTCGTAGTTTGCTGTCGAGTCCCAAGTCAAACATGGCAAGTTCACGAACCCGGTGCTGAAGCTGAAGGCGGACTCGAATGGCCCAAATCTCTTTCAATTTGAAAGGTGACTTTTGCCCGACGATAACGCCCTTGTTCCAAGGCGCGTGCTGTGCGTGCTCTGTGGGGTTTTTCATCATGGACTCCTGGTTGATTGAGGGAGTTCAACTGTGAGCCAATCGTTGGAAAGCGCAAGTAAATGTTTTGTCCGTCAAGAGTGCCGACCTTGGGCAACTTCGGCAAAGTGCCCATTACGGGTGCTCGCGATTGAGCTAAGCGGTCGTCCGATTTCTCACGGGAATTCAGAAAGCCGACGTTGGAATCTGCACACAATTCCTTGCCGGCTGTGTGGCTCCAGTGGGGCGGTTGGAGTCACAGGGGTATTTCCTGCCGATGGCTCCTGAGGGCTGCAAGGAGTCACTGGCCGAAACAGCGGGAATTCCATCGAAAAGAGGAAAGCTGACTTACGATCTCGCAGTTAGGAGACGCTCGCCGCCAATACGAATTGTCATGTATTTGAACCTTCAAGCATTTTTGCTAACTTGTTCTGGTGCTGCGCAACATGGCAACTTCGAAGCACATAGTGCTGGCAATTCAAAAACATTATTTCTGTCATCAGATAGTCTTGAAGATAACCCACTGCGTATCATTGACAGACATGCTTATCTTTAAAGTACTTTTTTAGTACCCTGTTGCCTGTTGAATCACTTGTAGTGTGAGCTGAGTCATTTCTGAAAGGCAAACATCCGCCAGCGCCAATGTCTCGGGTGAAAGTGGGAACTCAGGGCCTGGGACGGCAATCACGAACATGCCAGCAGCCTTTAGTGACTTAATCCCGTTCGCGGAATCCTCCACGCCGACAGCATTTTCTGGCAGCACACCAATTTTCTGCAAGACACGCAAATAGATGTCGGGGGCAGGTTTTCCATGTTCGACATCATCGCCATACATGGTTGCTAGGAACACGGTGTCCAGTCCAGTCGCTCGCATCACATAGCGTGCGATTTCGTTCGGCGAACCTGAGGCCAGTGCGACTTTGTAGTGTGCAGCCGCAAGATGTACTGCCTCTATTGCTCCTTCGCGAATCGGCAAATGTTCTTGGTACTTTTTGAGTAGGCGCTGTTTAATTTCAGTAGCAATATAGGATTCGTCCATTCCCAGTCGTTCGAAAAGTTGCAGTCTATCCACCATGATGCGAGCCCACATGGCCGTGTTGCACCCCATAGTCGATGCCTGATCGTCTGCGCTCCAGGTCATTCCGTTCTCAGTAGCAAACTCCTCACGGACCTGGCGCCACAGGACCTCAGAATCAATCAAAATCCCATCCATATCGAAGACCACAGCTTCAATTTTTGGGACACGGGTCAGTTCATTGCTGGAGGCCATATTATTCGCTCATGCCTCTGACTAACGCGCGTGCGGCAAGTTCGTCTGTTACCAATATGGTGGCATGGCGTCCATTTAGAGCCGCGCGAATTGCTTCAACTTTTGACTCGCCGCCCGCCACGCAAATTCGAATTGAGATCTTGTCAATTTCATCTAAAGTCAAGCCAATCATTCGATCGTCTAGGTGATCATGAATTGGTTGACCAGCGCTGTCCAGATAGCGCCCGGCAATGACTGATACCGCCCCCCTGTCCATGTAAGGTTGTGCCGCTTCTGGTGTGACAATTCCAGACCCGAAAATGGTGCTATTGGGGTCAAGATTTCCGACACCAAAAACAATCTTGTTGCAAGTCTGCAATAGCTCAAGCTGAGGTATCAGTGCGGGTTCTAGATAGAGAATTGACTTTATTTCAGCACTTGAGACCAAGGCTGGGGCGTGCAGGTTGATGCAACGTGCCCCGAACCGATCAGCGATGTTTGACGTGCATAGCTCAGGTGAAAATGCGTAAGTAGCCATCATGCTGCCCGTGATCTGAATCACCGACAAATCGGGCGTTGGGTGCCGCTCAATGGCGTTGGACAACGCCAGCACGGTTTGGCCCCAAGAAACCCCCAACATATCTCCCGGCTCGACCATGGTTGAGAGCAACTGTGCGCCCGCTTCACCAACCCGCTGCGCAGATGACCGGCGTCCTTGGTCATCAGGCACAACGATGCATCGGTCCAGTCCGTACTGGTCCCTAATTTCCTTTGCCAATTGCATGGTTTCGAAGTACTCGCTTGCAATGCTAATTTTGACCACCCCGCGCCGGCGCGCTTCAGACAGGTAATTGATGATCGTTGCGCGCGAGACACCCAGCAACTGCGCAATATCACTTTGGGTCAAATGATCTTCGTAGTACAGCCAAGCGGCTGAAACCACTGGGTCCATGTGAAGGCCCGCATTGTTGACCGTCACAGGCGAGGCAACGGCGAATTTCGACTGACGCATCTTGCTCACGGCGTGGTCCTTTTGCAAAGGTAGAAAAGTTCAGGGTAAGTCCCTAGTGCGTCATTTTTACAAATGACAGACACTCCTGACAAATGTTTTTACATATGTCTGCGTGCCAGTACATATGTTAACCCCAATACGAAAGTCAAGATGAAAAGTCTGTGGAACGAGGCCGAGGCGGCAATATTTGTCGCAAAGTTTGTCTCTCAGGGCGTACTACCTGAGTTGGCGTTGCGCACATATTCCTCGCGCCTTCTTGGCAGCGATCCGAAACTTGTGCTGCACGGCGGTGGCAACACGTCCGTAAAATTAAACATGGTCGATGTATTCGGCGACACAGTTCCGGTGTTGTGCGTAAAAGGTAGTGGATGGGATTTGGCAACCATTGAGCCCGCAGGCCATCCGGCCGTGCGCATGGAGTCGTTGCACCGTTTGCGCAAACTGGATCGACTTTCCGATGAAGACATGGTGAATGCACTGCGCATAAATTTGCTAGACAACACCGCGCCAACACCATCAGTTGAAGCCTTGCTTCATGCATATGTGCCAGCCACCTTCATTGACCATACCCATGCCATTGCTGCAATTGCCATTGCCGATCAACCAGACAGTGAGTCAATGTGTCGAGAGATCTATTCAGACCGGGTGATTTGGATTCCATATGTAATGCCTGGTTTCGAACTGGCACAGGTTGTAGCCCGAGCATACGAGGAACACCCGCATGCTGAAGGGATGTTGCTCAGTAAGCACGGTATGTTCAGCTTTGGTGATACCGCCAAGCAATCGTATGAGCGCATGATTGATTTCATCTCAATGGCTGAGGACTTCATCGAAGGAAGGCGCGCGGTAGCCATTGCTGCTCAATCGGAATCTACTTTGGAAGTGCCCTTCAAGCTCGCCACTATGGCTGATGTTGCACCATACCTGCGGGCTGTGTTTTCTAAGCTTGCCACAGGGCGAACACCTCGGCACTGGATACTTGACTTACGTGCTGGTGCGAAAGCGATTGCGTTTGCCAATGGGCTCGGGCAGTCAGAAGTTGCCCAGCGCGGTGTGGCAACACCTGACCACGTTATCCGAATGAAGGGTCGCCCGGTGGTCCTTGAAACCCCAACGCTCGACACATTGGATGCCTGGGCTCTGCAAGCGCAAGCAAGCATTTCTGATTTTGTAGCGCAATACCATGCCTACTTTGAACGCAACAACGCTCGGGTTGGCGGCATCAAAACTGAACTCGACCCACTGCCTAGAACAATCGTAATTCCCCACGTTGGAGTTATTGGCGTCGGCAAATTAGCCAGTGAAGCCGCCGTGAACGCAGACATCATCGAATCTTGGATTGAAGTGGTGACAGACGCGATGGCCTGTGGCGACTACCAACCTATCGGTGAGGCTGACGAATTTGATATGGAGTATTGGTCGCTAGAGCAAGCCAAGCTTGGAAAATCCGTGGCCAAGCCGTTCCATGGCCATGTGGTTGCCATCACGGGTGCAGGTAGTGGCATTGGTGCCGCAACTGCACGGGAGTTCGCTGCCCTGGGTGCTGAAGTGGCGGTATTGGATCTGGATCTGGAGGCCGCCAGCAAAGTAGCTGGGGGAATCGGCCGCTATGCAATCGCGGTGCAGTGTGATGTTACCGACGTCGCATCCGTACGTTCTGCCTTCGGCACTCTTGTGCAGAGGTTTGGCGGTTTAGACATTGTGGTGTCAAACGCTGGCATTGCACTGTCGGGTCGCATGAGTGACTTGCCAACTGAGGTGCTGCGCAAGAGTTTCGAAGTCAACTTCTTTGGCCACCAACTTGTCTCCCAAGCAGCTTTGGGCATTATGAAGAAGCAGGGAATGGGCGGTGTCCTGCTGTACAACGTATCTAAACAGGCCCTAAACCCAGGCCCGGATTTCGGTTCCTATGGCACATCAAAATCAGCTCTGATGGCACTGGTGCGCCAATATGCGCTGGAGCATGGGCGAGATGGAATACGGGTAAATGCAGTGAACGCAGACCGAATCCGTTCTGGCCTTCTGGACACTCACACCATAGCTACACGATCGGCGGCACGCGGCCTGAGTGAGGCAGAGTACATGGCGGGAAATCTCTTAGGACAAGAAGTTTTCGCCGAGGATGTAGCAATGGCATTTGTCTTGTCAGCGCAACTCAAGAAAACCACGGGAAACATCATGACAGTAGACGGCGGCAATGTCGCTGCGATGGTCAGATGATGTTCAGCAAGAACGTGTTGACCAGTCACTACCTATCTGCTGTATGAAGAAAATATTTGCCGACTCGCAACTCAATTTTCTGGTTGCCATAAACGTGCTGGTAGTGTTCTGCGCCGTGCTTCTCACGGGCAAGGGGTTCATTGACCCCTATAACCTCCAATCGATGGCGGGGCAGATACCGGAGCTTGGACTGTTGGCGATAGGTGTCATGTTGGCAATGATTACAGGCAATGGCGGCATTGATCTGTCCGGTATCGCGCTTGCCAATCTGGCGGCTGTCACCGCCGGAACAGTTGCGCCTCTGTGGATCAATCCGACTCAAGCACCACTGGAATTTACAGTTGTATTCATGGGCCTGGCGCTTTTGGTAGGGCTAATTGGAGGCTGCGTCAATGGTGCACTGATTGCCTACGGGCGCCTTCCGGCAATTCTCTGCACACTGGGCACGCAACTTGTGTTTACAGGCATCGCCGTGGTGCTGTCTGGCGGGTCAGCGGTTCGCATCGGATTCATCGAACCGATGGAATTTGTTGGCAATGGGCTTGTCGCCAATGTGCCACTGTGCTTTTCGATGTTCTTGGCCATTGCCTTGTTGACGGGTATTTGGCTACGCCACAGTCCAAATGGTGTGCGGCTTTTTTTGATGGGAACAAATCCCAAGGCCGCCCGTTATGCGGGTATCGCCCAGCAGCGCCTAACATTTCTCATCTACACGCTGTGTGGGTTGCTTGCATCGGTTGCTGGGATCGTCATAGCGTCCCGTTCCTCAAGCGCCAAGTGGGACTATGGAAGCTCCTACGTGCTCATCGCAATCCTGATAACAGTGATGGCAGGCGTGCGACCCGAAGGTGGATATGGTCGCATGATCTGTCTCGTGTTGTCGGCGACAGCATTGCAATTTATTTCCAGCACCTTCAATTTTATGGAGGTGAACAGCTTCTTTCGGGATCTTACATGGGGCTTGTTGCTGCTTCTCTTTGTCGCCTCATCACGATTCCAACCTTTTTCGCTGCTTAGAGCGCGATTCACTACCTCAATATCGTCGACACAGAAACCCCCTCCTGTGGCGATATCTTCCATCGAGGGGAATATAACTAGGAGTCAGAATGATTAGGAAAACAGCATGTGCAGTTGCGGCTTTGGCTTGTATTTTGGGTGTCGGCAATCTGGGCGCTCAGGAGAAGCAATCTATTGTGACGGTTGTAAAAATCGTAGGTGAGCCATGGTTCACGCGCATGGCCGAAGGCGTGAAGGATTTTGGTGCAACTACTGCGGGTGTCACTACCAGCACCACTGGGCCGGCACAAGCCGATTCAGCACAACAGTTGCGAGTGATCGAAGACTTGGTTGCCAAGAAGGTGACTGCGATGGCCATCGTCCCAATGGACCCGTCAGCTCTCGAAGGCGTGCTCAAACGAGCCATGGAGCGCGGCATCACCGTAGTGACGCATGAGGCCGACAGCGCTGTTAATACCCAGGCTGATATTGAAGCGTTTGATAATGCAGCCTTTGGTGCCCGACTGAATACCCGTCTCTCCAAATGCATGGGTGAAAACGGGAAATGGACCACGTTTGTTGGATCAGTCGGAAGCTTGACCCACATGCAGTGGGCTGGTGGCGGTATCGACAATGCCAAGAAATTTTCCAAAATGGAACTGGTCGACAAAAACAACGAGTCCTTCAATGATGCCAACAAGGCGTATGAAAAAGCCAAGGAAATTTTGCGCAAACATCCTGACATTAAGGGCTTCCAGGGCAGCTCTGCAATCGACGTAATCGGCATTGGTCGCGCGGTAGAGGAAGCTGGGCTTCAGGAGAAGACATGTGTGTTTGGTATCGGTCTGCCCAAGGACTCCGGCAAATATCTTGAAACCGGTGCCATTGACGGCATTAGCTTCTGGGATCCAAAGGACGCTGGCCTGATCATGAGCAAGGTTGCCAAGATGTTGATCGATGGAAAGCCCATCACCGATGGCATGGATCTTGGTGTTAAGGGATACAACAAGGTCAGTGTGAAAAAAGGAGCTGGCAAAGGTGTGGTCATTACTGGCCAAGCCTGGGTGGATGTAGACAAGTCCAACTACAAGCAGTTCCCGTTCTAACCTGAAGACTATTCCGCAGTCGCCGCCCCAGAAGGGGTGGCACTGTGATTTCACAACAGAAGTTTTAAGCAATGAATCTAGTCGCAGGTGCTGATATTCCGGCAATAGTTGAACGCTCTGCCCCTGCGTTCCTGGAGATGCGTGCAATCCACAAGCGTTACGCAGGCGTGCATGCCTTACGGGGTGTGAGTCTGGAAATTCAACGAGGCGAGATTTACCATCTAATTGGTGAAAACGGATGCGGAAAAAGTACACTGATTAAGATCATTTCAGGTGCGCATGCACCAACCGAAGGGGAACTTCTAATCGAAGGTCAGGTACCTCCGGCTTGGAATGCCATCGACTCCTTGTCGGCAGGGATTGAAACCGTCTACCAAGACCTTTCCCTTATCCCCAACCTGAGCGTCGCAGAGAACATAGCGTTGACGGAGCAGCTAGTCCGCTACGGCGGTAACCTGTCTCATACACTGGACCGCAAGGGTATGCTGGAGACCGCAATACGCGCCCTGCGTGCAGTTAACCTGCCTGACAACGCAGATTTCCTTGGTACCCGCATAGACGAAATACCCATTGCGCAGCGCCAGTTGGTCGCTATAGCCCGCGCCATTGCAACCAAGGCGCGCATGGTGATCATGGATGAACCCACTACGGCACTTACCAAACGAGAGGTGGACAATCTGATCCAAGTGCTAGCGCAACTTCGTCAAGGAGGTGTGGCAGTTCTATTCGTAAGTCACAAGCTTGATGAGTGTTTTGAAATTGGTGGTCAGGTGATCGTCTTCAGAGACGGGGAAAAGGTTCTGCAAGGACCGATACGTGAACACACAAAGGCCGAGCTGAGTCATCTCATGACTGGAAAGCACGTTGACGAATTGCGTTACAGAAGCGCGCGCCCAGGAACAGAGGCATTGCTCAGCGTGCAAGGTCTTAGCCGCCGCGGCCAGTTTTCTGATGTCGGCCTCGAACTGTGTCACGGGGAGATCCTGGGTATCACGGGCCTACTAGATTCCGGGCGCAATGAGTTGGCCTTGGCATTGGCCGGCGTGTTGGTGACCGACCATGGACGAGTTACCCTGGAAGGCATTGATCTGAGATTGAGCGAACCGATAGATGCCATTCGCGCGGGCATTGGCTATGTGCCAGAAGACCGCCTGGACGAAGGCTTGTTTCTAGGGAAGTCGATTGGACAGAACATTATTGCAACAGTGCTTGACCGCCTTCGAAATCGTTTTGGGTTGCTCGACAGTGCGAAATGCCGTTTGCTTGCAGAGAAGACAGTCACCGAGTTGCAGATTGCTACACCCGACGTGATTCGGTCTGTGCAAGCGCTTTCTGGTGGCAACCAGCAGCGCGTCCTTATAGGTCGATGGCTCACCATTGCTCCACGCGTTCTCATACTGCATGGGCCAACCGTCGGTGTCGACGTTGGATCCAAAGACACAATTTACCGCATCATCCAGCGCTTGGCAGATGAAGGAATGGGAGTCATCATGATCAGCGATGACTTACCTGAGCTTTTGCAAAATTGTGACAAGGTTGTGGTGATGCGCAAAGGACGAATTTGTGAAAAATTCGACGCCGACACATTGAGTGAAAAAGAGCTCTACCGTGCATTGATTGCCGAAGACGTGCAAGGGGAGTCCGTATGAAGTCCGCATTACTCCAACCGGTGCTAACCGTGGACAGCACTTTTACACGCGCAAAGGATTGGTTGGTGCGTAGGCCCTCTGCTTTCACTTTGCTTTTGATACTGCTCGTTTGCGGTGTTGTCGGCAGTATTAATCCAGTGTTCTTCCAGCTAGCCAACTTGTTTGATATGGCTCGCGCCTCCGTCGTGATGGGACTGTTTGCGCTGGGGGTCCTAATTGTTCTGGCTGCTGGCGGGCTTGATGTGTCATTTACTGCCATCGCAGCCCTGTGCCTTTACTCCATCACCAAGCTCAGCTTGTTGTACTGGGCGGGAGCACCGTTTGTTGTGTTACTGCTCGCTGGTGCAATGGGTGGGGCGGTGCTAGGTGCTTGTAATGGTTTGCTCGTGCATTGGCTGCAAGCGCCTTCCCTGATTGTGACGATCGGAACACAATATGCCTACCGTGGAGTACTACTCACTTTTGTCGGAACCGCGTTGTACATGAACATTCCAGAGTCACTGGAGTCTTTTGGAAAGTTCACGTTAGTCAATATGGCGTCCAGCCAAGGCGGACGGGTTGTACTGCCCGGCTTTTTTCTGGTGTTGGTGGCGGCTGCACTGTTGACTTGGTGGCTACTGAATCGCACCATGATGGGTCGTGCAGTATTTGCCATTGGTGGCAGCCTTTCAATTGCACAGCGCCTTGGCTTCAATGTACGAACGGTACATGTTTTTGTATTCTCTTACGCGGGTTTTCTAGCTGGAATCGCGGGGGTGATACATGTAGCCAGCAACCGTCTAGCCAACCCTTTTGATCTTAACGGTATGGAACTCGATGTCATTGCCGCTGTCATCCTCGGTGGTGCGCGCATCACCGGTGGAAGTGGCACGGTGGCAGGCACATTGTTAGGAGTGGTGCTGGTGACACTGGTAAACAACGTGCTCATATTGGCCGGAGTACCAAGTACTTGGCAGAAGGTCATCATTGGCACATTTATTGTCGCTGCAGGGGCCTTGTTCGGCATCCGGCGTACACGCTAGATACGACTGGGCGACACTGGTTTCAATCTATCAAAGTAGGAGAAATTAAAATGGCAAAAGTCGTTAGTCTGGGCATTCACATTCTGGACATTTTGGGTCGCCACGTCAGCCGCTTTCCACCAGGGCAGGATCTGGACTTGATTGATGAGATTCGCCTCACCGTGGCCGGCACGGCTGCAGGCACTAGTGTGGACCTAGCCAAATTGGGCGCCCAGGTCTATGCCATGGGTGCAGTGGGCCAAGATGAGTCTGGCCGCTTTGTGGTTGACACCATGAAACGCTATGGCATCGACACCTCGAGCATTGTGCTCAAGGCGGGTGTGCAAACTTCGTGCAGCATGCTGCCAATACGGCCCAATGGAGAACGCCCCGCACTGCATGTGTTGGGTGCGAATGCGCAATACGGCATCCATGATGTAAATTGGGACTTGATTGCCCAGGCTGACTATCTTCATTTCGGCGGCACATACTTGTTACCTAGTTTGGACGGCCCTCCAACTGCGCAAATACTTAAGTTCGCAAAGGAGCATGGAGTAGTGACAACTTTGGACATGATTGCAATGGGGCGTGCTGACGCGCTTGAATTGATCGCACCGGCACTGCCCTATATTGATTACTTCATGCCAGGTCTAGATGAAGCTCGCTCCATCTGCGGCCTAAGCAAGCGAAGTGAAGTCATTCAATTCTTTCTTGATCGCGGCGTAGCACACACTGTATTCAAGATGGGAGACCAGGGCAGCAGCATTGCCGGGAAGGGCATGAATGAAATCCGACTTCCAGCCTTCAAGGCACCAGTAATTGACTCTACAGGTTGTGGTGACTCTTACTGCGCGGCCTTCATCGTTGGCCTATCCAAGGGCTGGAGCCTGGCGGAGGCCGGCAGACTTGGTGCTGCAGCAGGTGCGCTTGTGGTTTCCGGTCTTGGCTCGGATGCAGGTATTGTTGATTTTGATCAGACGCATCAATTCATGAAAAATGCGGAACCACTGCCGATGAATTCCAATGATTGAAGCCAGTAATCACTCAGCGGACTCGGGGAATTGCAAAACAGGGACGGTGGGTGAGTGACATTTAGGCAGCGATCACTCAACCTGTGAGGGGAAAAGTCGAGCGTAGATCACAGTGCAAAGTGAGCTTTGGCCATGGTGTTTAAGGCTTTCGATGCCCTTGGCAGTCATTTCTGATAGTGAAGGCAAAGTTATTTTCATGAAGTTCGACTTCTTACATCCGGCCGATCAGATTGTGATGATCATGGATCGCATATACGCGCACGGCATGACAACAACCAGTGGTGGCAACCTATCGGTCAAAGATGACGACGGTGACATCTGGATCAGTCCTGCAGGTGTGGACAAAGGCTCACTCACACGGAAGGACATTGTCTGCGTTAAGGCCAATGGAACAGTAGAGGGAATTCATCGACCTTCAAGTGAGTTTCCTTTTCACAAAAGCATCTATCAAAAACGCGCCGATCTGAAAGCGGTCCTCCATGCTCATCCGCCAGCACTTGTGGCTTTCAGCATTGTTCGAAAAATGCCGTCAATTGATTTACTGCCAGACATTAGAGAAGTCTGTGGACAAGTGGCGATGGCGGAATATGGTTTGCCAGGTAGCGTTGATTTAGGCGAAAAAATTGCAGAAAAGTTTTCCAAGGGAATCAACTCCGTTCTTTTGGAAAATCACGGCATCGTGGTAGGCGCAGGTACCTTATTCAAAGCCTTCATGTCGTTTGAAACACTCGATTTTTGTGCTCGTCTGGAGATCGCTGCGAATCGAATGGGTTCTGTTCAATTTCTCAGTCAACGTCAGTTGGCGTTGACCTCGCAAAAGAAGGATTTGCTCCCCGAAACGTTTAGACCTACTGGTGTGAGCAGTGCCGAACGTGCTGCGCGACGAGAAATGGTCGAACTGATTCACCGCGCCTACACGCAACGACTGATTTCAAGCAGTCAAGGAACTTTTTCGAATCGGACGAACGGCAGCAATTTCATCATTACGCCGGTCAATCTGGATCGGAAATATCTTCAAGTTGAAGACCTTGTACGCATTGAAAACGGCAAGTGTGAACTTGGAAAGTTCCCAAGTCGATCAATGCGTTTGCATCAAAAAATTTATGAAAAATGTCCCGAAATAAATTCGATCATCATTGCTCATCCCCCTTCGATGATGGTGTTCGCTGTAACAGACGTACCTTTCGATTCACGCACCATTCCTGAGAGCTACATTCTTCTTAGGGCCATAACAAAAATGCCATTTGGCAGCAATTTTCTGGATATTGATGGAACAGCCGACCAACTGTCAGCCAAAACACCAATCGTCATGATGTCCAACGATTGCTTTATCGTGACAGGCCATACCCTGCTCAGCGCGTTTGATCGCCTGGAGGTGGCCGAATACAGCGCCAAGGCGATCATTTCGGCCCGCAGTCTGGGCGCGATCATCAGCATCAATGATTGTCAAGTCGCAGAGCTTGAAAAGGCCTTTCATCTTGAGTCGTAGGTAGTGGCAAATAGGTAGTCAACCGGCTTGAATAGCCGTCTTTTACGAATAGGATTTTTCATGAGATTTATATTTCCACCCCCCTTATCCGCTTTCACTTCCTTGCTATTTGTATTGGTTACCAGCTTGTGCTCGCCGCTTTGGGCTGCCGGTAGCGAGAGCTGGGTCACCAGTTGGACGGGTTCAGTGCAAGGACCGTACCCGATTGGCAACCCATCGGCACAACCCAATTTGAGCCGCGCGTTTCCGTCCGCGCAAACCGGCGCGAACAATCAAAGCTTTCGCATGATCGTCAGACCTGACCTGTGGTCGAGTGAGACGCGCATTCGCCTGTCCAATGCGCTGGGCACGCAGCCGGTCACGTTTGACGGTGTTTTCGTCGGCTTGCATCAGTCGAGTTCAGCGGTGGTGGCAGGAACCAATCAGGCCGTCCAGTTCGGTGGTAAAAACAGCGTCACGGTTGCACCCGGTGCATCTGTGTGGAGTGATTTGGTGCCGCTGCGCTTTGTGAACGCGGGTTCTGTCGCAGCACTGGCGGGGCGCAAACTGGCCGTGAGTTTTCATGTGGTCGGCGAGAGTGGCCCCATGACCTGGCATGCCAAAGCGCTGAGCAGTTCGTACGTCTCGGCACCCAATGCCGGTGCCAAGGGCAATGACGAAGGTGAGGCCGCGTTTCCGTTCGCCACGGCATCTTGGTATTTTCTGGATGCTGTGGACATGATGGCCCCGGTTGACACCCGTGTCATTGTGGCTTTTGGCGACTCCATTACCGATGGCACAGCGTCCACCATCAATGGCGATGACCGCTGGACTGATGTTCTCTCGCGTCGCCTGCATGCCGCCTTTGGCATCAAGCTGGTCGTTGTTAATGCAGGCATTGGCGGAAATCAAGTCGCCGGTCCGGCTGAATACTCGGCGCAAAAAGCATTCCTAGGCGGCCCCTCAGCCGGGCAGCGGCTTGAACGCGATGTGCTGTCTCTCTCGGGTGTCACGAGCATGATCTGGCTCGAAGGCATCAACGATTTCAGCAAAAATGGCAATCGTGAAGCGGACGTGGTGAAGGCTGAAATGAAAGCCATCATCGAGCGTATCCGCACCCAAAAGCCAAATATGAAGATCATTGGTGCCACCGTCACATCGGCGCTCGGCTCTACCAGCGCTGCCCATGGTTTTGCGGAACAAGATACCAAGCGCCAGGCGCTGAATGACTTCATTCGCAATTCAGGGCTGTTTGACGCAGTGATTGACTTTGACAATGTGATTCTTGACCCGCAAACCGGCGGCATGCGCGCCGAATTCGTTCCTGACAATACGCTGGGTGGGCCTGGCGACAAACTGCATCCCAATCGCCTGGGTTATCTGGCTATGGGCTTGGCCATTGACCTCAATATGCTGAAGAAATAGAGCGGCGTTGGGTAAGGAATGCAGATGCGAGTAAAAGGTTTTACCTTGATTGAACTGGTCATGGTGGTTGTGATTTTGGGTGTGTTGGCCGCCGTGGCGCTACCCAAATTCGTCAATTTGGCGAGTGACGCGCGCCGTAGCGTCATGCAGGGCGCGTATGCCGCCATGGTCAGTGCCAATACGCTGGTCTATACCAAATCTGCGGTGACGGGTGTCACTAGCGCGGCAACTGGCACGGTGGCGCTGAGCGCAACGGTCAACATCAAGACGGTGTATGGCTACGCCCAAGATGCCGTTGAGTTGGCCAAGGCGATAAATTTCACGCCTGCGGCTGATTTCTACACAGGTGCCAACACCAGCTTCATTGCCCACAAAAAGGCACCGGTTTGGGGTACTGGGTCTTGGCACGATTGCGCCGTCAAATATACGCCAGCAGCAGATGCGGTTACGCCACCAGTGTTTGCCTTGGTGGATACGGGTTGTTGATACAGGAATGCCAATAGCAAGGAAGGCATTGCGCAAGCAACTTCATAAATGAGTAAGTCGTTTGCGCTCAAAGAAACGCCATGACTCAGTCTTGGCTGCACCCCTGCCGCTCTCCGCCGTCTGCTGCTTGAGGCGGTCGGCGTGTTTATGGTCACTGTTCTTGTGTCGGTGGTGGGTCGCCCGCCTAGTCGAAGAACATATGGCGCCTCAGCGCAATGTGGTCGTAGAAACCGCACGTGCCGGTGTGTCGCGATTACAGCTCAATACCAGTGGAGCCAACCAAGGTCAACTTCCACTTTTCTAGATCGAATGATCGGTTTTGAGATTCCGGTTCGCCCAATGACTGCAGTCGGACAACTGATCCTAATGTCGGGACCTGGCCAATTGGAGGTGCCCACTGTTCCCGATTCGACGGCACTTTGCTGACTGTCAGTTCCGATAGGTGAATAGCCGGTTTGGAGAATGCAGATCGGAGATTCGGCTGACTCCAATGTGCCTACTGCCGCCGGTCAATCACCAAGCGTCCTAGCCCCAGCATCTGGCTTACACAGGGCCTCGCGTTTGAGTAAACCTTCTTCCTGCACGCCCGATGAGATTGACGAGAAGCCACTGGGCCGCAAGGTGTGCGGCGAGAGCATCGTGTTCTACCGGGCAGCAGAGGGCAAAGTGGCTGCGCTGGAAGACTTTTGCCCGCACCGCGGAGCGCCCTTGTCGCTGGGATACGTCGAAGAAGGCAAGCTCGTGTGTGGCTACCACGGTCTGGCCATGGGATGCCAGGGCAAAACCATTTCCATGCCTGGGCAGCGCGTGGGCGCTTTCCCACCATCCGCAGCTACCCCGTGGTGGAGCGCTACGGCTTCATCTGGGTCTGGCCGGGTGACGCAAGCCAGGCCGACCCAGCATCCATCCAGCATCTGGCGTACTACGACAACCCCGAGTGGGCCTATGGTGGTGGACTGTTTCACATTGCCTGCGATTACCGCCTGATGATCGACAACCTGATGGAC
>CAJBMJ010000094.1 GCA_903954045.1 uncultured beta proteobacterium
GCGCACTGGTGCCACTGGCCAGCAATGCCACGGTGCGAGAGCTGGTGCGGGTGTTGGCCTACCCCAAGTTCCGATTGACGCAAGCAGAACAAGAAGAGTTGCTGGCCGACTACCTGCCTTACACCAAGACAGTGCGCATCCCCCAACCGCCACCCCAGGTGCCAGAGTGTCGCGATGCGTTGGACGAGCCTTTTATGCACCTCGCCGTGGCGGGAAAAGCCCAAGTGCTGGTGTCTGGCGACAGGGATTTGCTGGCCATTGCCGCAGAGTTTGAGCAGGCCAGTGGCTGCCCTATTTTGACTTTGGATGCCTTTTCTAAGCATCCGCTGGCCCTATGACTACTACAAATACGATAGCTGCTTGCGCATATTCCACGGGGGCTAGAGGCCAATTACCTTAGGACTTTCCGATGATCACCTTCTACAACCACAAGCATGCCCAGCACCAGGGCAAGGTCGAGATGTTTCGCGGAGCCTTGGTTCCGTGTTTTGAAGTTCCTGCCCGGGTTGACCACGTCCTCGCCGAATTGCAGCGCCGCGCCTTGGGCGAAGTGCTGGTGCCGCTGGCGTTTGACGACAGCGCCATCACCGCTATTCACAGCCCGCGCTACCTCGACTTTCTGGCCACCGCTTGGGACCAGTGGTTGGCGCTGGACCCCGCCAATGTTGACAAAGACATACTGCCCTCCGTCTGGCCCACACGCACTTTCCGCACCGATATCGAGCCCGACAACTTTGCCGCCAAGGTGGGGCTGTATTCCTATGATGCGGGGACGCCGTTCACAGCGGGCACCTGGGTAGCGGCGCGCGAGGGTGCAATGTGCGCTTTGAGCGCAGCGCAGCAGGTGCTGCAGGGTGACCGCGCAGCGTTTGCCCTGAGCCGCCCGCCGGGTCACCACGCGGGGGCAGACTTTTTTGGTGGCTACTGCTTTCTGAATAATGCCGCGCTAGCGGCGCAGCATTTGCGCAATAACGGTGTGGAGAAAGTTGCCATACTGGATGTGGACTACCACCACGGCAATGGCACGCAGGCCATTTTCTACGACCGGCCCGATGTGTTCTTCGCCAGCATCCATGGCGACCCGCGCACCGAATACCCTTTCTACCTGGGCCATGCCGATGAGCGCGGCGCGGGAGACGGGCTGGGTGCCAACCTCAATTTTCCACTGCCGCGCGGCAGCGATTTCGCCACTTGGTCAATGGCGCTGGAAACAGCTTTGGCAGCCATTGAAAAGTTCGGCGCCGATGCATTGGTGGTGTCTCTGGGGATGGACACCTTTGAGGGCGACCCGATCTCTGGTTTCAAGCTCACAAGTGACGACTACCTGCGCATGGGCCAGCGGCTTGCAAGGGTCGGCCTGCCCACCGTGCTGGTGTTTGAAGGCGGCTACGCGGTGGATGCGGTGGGCCTGAACGCGGTCAACGTGTTGCAGGCCTTTGCCTGAAGCAAGCGCCTCAATCGCGCCCGGCTTCGATGATTGCCTGCGCCAGCCGTTCTGGTGCCGTGAACATGACCTCGTGGCTGCCAGAAATCTGCACTAGCCGGAAAAGACCCAGCCGGTTGGACATGCGGGGGTGCCAGCCGAACTCTGGCCCCTGCGGCAGCGCAATGTCTTCGGTGCCGTTGATGTAGCTGCGCGGCGTTTGCAGTGACCAGAATTTCTTCAGATCGAGCTTGTCCATAAAGGGCTGGAAGGGTTCGCTGGACAGCAGGTCGTAGGTCCGCTGGGCGGTTTCCAGGTCGCCGTCATTGATGAAGGCTTCGCGCCAGATGGGAAAGGGCATGGTTACCGTGTTGTCGCCGCTGGCCGCAGCAATCTGGCTGAACAGCGCGTTGTAGTGCGGTGGCACGTTGTCCAGTAGGCACTCGCCGTCATTGAGCACAAAGGCGTTCCAGTAGATGAGGCGGCGCACCCGCTCCGGCACGGCTTCAACCACCTTGGAGATGATGGTGCCACCGTAGCTGTGGCCCAGCAGCACGATATCTTTCAGGTCGTGGCTGACGATGTATTCCACGATGGAATGTGTGCATTGGGCATGGTTGACGTTTTTCGGCACCCCTTTGCCGTGGCCGGCCACGGTCGGCGTGTGCACCGTGTGGCCCGCCTTGCGCAGCGGGTCTGCCACGGGGGCCCAGAGTTCGCCGGTATGCCAGCTGCCGTGTACAAGAACGATATTCATCAGAAGTCTCCGTCATAGGTGTTGTGGTGGCCTTCATCATCAAGAGATTGGCGTTGGACAACAATCGCCTTTGCGCAGGCGACTATCGGTTTTGCGCAGCATTTGCTGTGGGGGCAGGAAACTCCAAATTGACACCGCGCCACCTATGGGGCACAGTGGAAAGCCATGCCCAGTCTTTGCCCGCCGTCCCACGTTAGCAGCTGCTTCGCCGGGCTGGACTTTGCACGGGGCCGCGTGTACGAGACCACCGATGTGGACGAGGCGCGTGAGCTCTGTGGACGGATTTTCAATCCGCACCAGCTGCAACCCAGGGGCCAGAGTACGGGCTTTCGCTCCTCCATGGACCACTTTGCGCTCGGACCCATGTCGCTGAACCGCCTGAGCTGGGACAGCCCCGTTCAGGTCGACCCGGACCGGTTGGACAACTATTACCTGCTTAGCGTGCCGCTGCGCGCCAGTGCGCGTTTTCAAGTGGGGGCCAGCACCGTGGAGGTTTCGCCCCGCTGCGCGGCTGTTATCAGCGCGCCATCGCGCTTTCGGTTTGAAACAGAGGCTTTTTTTGACCAGATAGCTGTCAGACTGGAAGAGCAGGCCGTGCAGGACGCCTGGGCCGGGCTCACGGGCCAAGCGTCACCGCAGCGCATCGAACTGGCAGCCGCCTTACCCATGGGCGGACAGGCCTGGAAAACGTTGGAGCCTATTTTGGGTCTGCTCACACGCTCGTGCAGTGAAACCGGACAGCCTGCCTTGGCTGCCACACACCTGCATGCCCGGTTACAGGACATGCTGTTGACGACCCTGCTGCTGCACCAGTCGCCACAATTTTTGTCAGCACCGGCGCCACAGCGCTCACGGGCCTCAGCTGCGCTGGTGCGACGCGCCCAGGGCTACCTTCTGGAAAACCTGACCGCACCGCTGACCCTCACCGCAATGGCGCGTGCCAGTGGTGTATCGAGTCGCACCCTGCAGGCGGCTTTTCACGACGTGGTGGGGTGCGGCCCGATGCAGTGGCTGCGCATGCAGCGTCTGGATGCGGCGCACCAGGCTCTGCGGCATGCAGATGAAGCCACGCAGGTCACGCAGACTGCACTGGCCTTTGGCTTTACGCACCTGGGGGAGTTTTCCAGGCTGTATCGGCAGCGGTTCGGGCAGTCGCCCAGCGCTACTTTGCGGGGCCGGGGCTAACGCTTCTGCAAGCTCCCGCATTGGCTGGCTACAGGTTGGCAGCCTTGCGCGAACGCACCAGTGCTACTAAACCGATAGCAGCTACCGCAATCAGCACTAGGGGAAAAGCCACGGTGGGCGACCAGTCGATCAGTGCGCCCGACATGCCTGATGCTGTGAGACCGCCCAGTGTGTAGGTGAGCACCAGCACCGCCGTACTGTTGACCAGGGTAATGCCCTTTTCACGCGCGCCGATGTCGGTCATGGCCATGGTGTAGAGCGTGCCGCCTGCGCCGCCCCACAAAAACACGATCGGCCAGGCCAGCCATGCCGTGCCGGCGACAAAGGGCAGCAGGCAGGTGGCGGCCAGCATCACCGACGCAAAAAACACCATCAGCGTGCGGCGGCCTTGGGCTTGGTCGGTAAAGCGGTCGGCCACCATGCCGGCCGGCAGCATGATGATCGCGCCACCCAGTCCACTGGCGGACACCAGCAGCGCTGCCGCACTGGCGCCCAGCCCAAGGGCCAGGCCGTAGAGCGGCAGGATGGAAGTGACGCCGGTCTCGAAAAAGCCACCCACAAAACCCGCCAGCATGATGATGGGATGCGCCCGCAGTGCTTGCCACAGGCCTTGCAGTCCCACATGGGCCGTGTCCGCATCGTGCGCATGCGGCACCTTGGGAATCAGCGCCGTCCATGCCAGGCCCAACGCTGAGAAACCCACTACGACCCACAAGGTTTGCGGGTTGTTGGCGCCCATCCATACCAGCGCAGCGGGGCCGGTAATGAATGTGGTGCTCACCAGTGTCTGGAAAAAGCCTACATAACGGCCCCGTTGTGCTGGTGGGCAGAACTCGGCAATCAGCGCTTCGGCCAGCACCCATCGCAGCGCCATGGCAATACCGGAGGCCAGGTTCAGCAGAAACCATACCCAAAGCTCGTCCGTCAAGGTGAACAACAGGGCTGACGCGGTCAGCACCGAGGCCGCGACCCACATGGCAGGCCTGCGGCCCAGCCGGTTGGCCAGCGTGGAGGCAAACGGCGTCATTAAAAAAATACCCAGCCAGCCGGTCGCAGCAAATAGCCCGGCCACGGTGGTGGACACATCCGCGCCCTTCATGCGCAGCAACAGCAAGGGCATCAGCATGAAATGCGACACCAACTCGAAAAAGGTGGATACGAAGATAGCGGTCAGGCCCAGCGATGCGCCAGGCACTGGAGGGGCAGATACCTGTGCGCTCATGCGGAGCGCGCTTCCAGAATGGCGCGTGCCACTTCGGCAAAACCGGCCCCGCGCGCGCTGGGTGTCACATAGCGCGGCAGGTGTTGCATCTGGGGCGCAAACTGCGCGATGTTGGCAACTCCGAAGCTGTGGCTGAAGTGCTCGAACATGGCCTGGTCATTGCCCGAGTCGCCTACAAAAACCCAGTGGTCGAGTTCCTGCGCCAGGTCGCGCTGGAATAGTTCCCGCACGATCCACTGCGCGCCCTGCCATTTGTTGAAGTTGCCAAAGCAGCCGTGGATATGGATGCTGCTCACCGTGGTGTGCATGCCTTCGCGCTGCAGCGCGTCCAGAACTTTCTGCACTGTTTGCGGGGGATGATGGGAGAACTCGTTGTAGTCAAATGCCAGATCGGTTTCGCGCCCCACGCTGTCGCGCGTGAGGAATACGCCGGGCATTTCCACCATGATGCGTGCAGCAATCTGCTGCATGCGCTTCTGGTTGTCAGCGCGAGTGGCTGCATCCTGTTGGTATATTTTTGATAGCTGCTTGTGCATACCCAGTAAGGGCTGCGGGCCTTTATTGCTTGAAATGAAGGCCACTGCACCATTCTCGGCCACCATGGTATCGACGGGCCACGGTGGGCCGTTGTGACCTGCCAAGAAGGGCTCACACCAGCCTATGGGGCGCCCGGTGATGGGGATGACGGTAAGCCCTGCCGCTTGAAGGTCGGCCAGAGCCTGCAGCGCATCCGGGGTGATTGCGCCATGCGTGGTTAGCGTGTCGTCAATGTCTGTAAACACGCCCCCTATTTTGCGGCGCGCTTCCAGGCCCCAGGCGGACAGGGGCCACATCTCAGCCCGCGCTCTGCAGCGCCAAACCAGCGTGCTCGCGCAGTGGATGGAAATGGATCTTGGGGAATCGCTCCTGCGCCAGGCGCACGTCATAAGGGCTGGTGCACAGGTATGCCAGGGTGTCTGCCGCGTCGCGCGCCATGCGCTGCGGGTAGGCGTTCACAAACTCC
>CAJBMJ010000095.1 GCA_903954045.1 uncultured beta proteobacterium
ATGGTGCCCGGGGCCGGACTCGAACCGGCACGCCTTGCGGCGGGGGATTTTGAGTCCCCTGAGTCTACCAATTTCACCACCCGGGCAGGAATGAGCGAAGACCAGAATTATGGCACATTTAAGGCTATGAAATACCAGACTATTGAAGACACGATTGGTAAAACCCCCTTGGTTGCATTGCAGCGCATCGGTGTGGCCGAAAACGCGCAACGGAACAACATTGTTCTTGGCAAGCTCGAAGGCAATAACCCGGCGGGCTCCGTGAAGGATCGTCCCGCGCTGTCCATGATTCAGCGCGCGCAGGAGAGGGGGGAAATCAAGCCCGGTGACACTTTGATCGAAGCGACCTCGGGCAACACTGGCATCGCCTTGGCCATGGCGGCGGCCATCAAGGGCTATCGCATGGTGCTGATCATGCCGGAGGACCTGTCGATTGAACGTGTGCAAACCATGAAGGCCTTCGGGGCGGAGCTGATCCTCACGCCCAAGAGTGGAGGCATGGAATACGCGCGTGACCTGGCCGATCAGATGGTCGCCAAAGGCGAGGGCCGCGTGCTGGACCAATTTGCCAATCCGGACAACCCGCGTATTCATTACGAAACAACTGGACCCGAAATCTGGGCCGACACCAAGGGTCGGATCACGCACTTTGTGAGCGCTATGGGAACTACCGGAACCATCACGGGTGTATCACGCTACTTGAAGGAAAAAAATCCTGCCATTCGCATCATTGGTGCCCAGCCTTCGGAGGGGTCCCGCATCCCGGGTATTCGCAAGTGGCCGCAGGAGTACTTGCCCAAAATTTATGATCCGGCCAATGTGGATGAGTTGGTCTACGTGAGCCAGGCTGACGCAGAGGACATGTGCCGCAGGTTGGCGCGCGAGGAAGGCATTTTTGGTGGTATTTCTGCGGCAGGTGCCTGCTGGGTAGCGTTGGAGATTGCCAAGCGTGAAAAGAACGCGACGATTGCCTTCATCGTGTGTGACCGGGGTGACCGCTATCTTTCGACCGGCGTCTTTCCGGCTTGATGGGTGATTCAATTGCACTCTAGCCATCGATTCAATTGCATCGGCAGCTATATGTTTGATAGCGAATTGCTTTATGTCTATTGACTTCAAATTCTGCCCACAATGCGCAGCGCCGCTGCAGTCCATATCCCAGTCGGAAGATGGAGGAGACAGAATCCGGTTGCGCTGTACCGCCTGTGACTTCACCCACTGGAACAACCCCACGCCCGTTCTGGCTGCGGTGGTGGAACTGAACGGCCATGTATTGCTGGCCCGCAATGCGGCCAGGCCGGGCAAGATGTTTGCATTGATCACTGGCTTCATGGAAGCAGGGGAAACAGCGCAGGAAGGCATCATCCGGGAAATTGCAGAAGAAACCAATCTGGCTACTGACACCTTGAACCTGATTGGCGTGTACGACTTTCAGCGCATGAACCAGGTCATCATTGCCTACCATGCGGTATGCCATGGGGACGTGCGACTGTCCCCAGAGCTCGTGGAGTACAGGCTCTTTGCCCCTGAGTCCGTCAAGTGCTGGCCTGCTGGAACGGGGTACGCTTTGGCAGACTGGCTCAAGACCAGGGGTCACACGCCCCAATTTGTTGAATTTCAAAAAACTGAACAAGGAACATAAATGCAGACCGACAAAGAAGTGGACGCCCGCGGCTTGAATTGCCCTTTGCCCATTCTCAAAGCCAAGAAGGCGCTGTCAGAAATGGCCAGTGGAGAAACGCTCACCGTGGTGGCGACCGATGCGGGCTCGGTACGTGATTTCCAGGCCTTCGCCAAGCAAACGGGCAACGAATTGGTGGAACAACAGACAGTGGGAACCGATTACTTCCATGTCTTGCGCCGTCGCTGACTGAAACAGAGAACCATGCATGCATTGAAGGCACTTGCGGTCTGCGGGTGCCTGCTTGTATCTGGTTTGTGCGATACGATATACGCGCAGGCAATCAGGGATGAAAAGCCGAGTCTGGCTCAACCTACCATTCCCACCATACCGGTCAAAACCGGGCCTCCAACAGAGATTCATGCCGATTTGCCCGGCAAGCCCGAAACCGTGCTCAATGGCGTCTGGGCAACCCAAGCCCAGTGTGATGCTATTTCCCAAGCCGTTTGGGCGCAGGTGCAGAGTCATTCCGCTTGCATCCGCTATTTCCCGGCAGGATTTGGCGCATCGGCCCTAGTCGGCAAGCGCCGAGCAGTGGCTTATTTCACCGGCGATGTCTATGACGGTCGCAGGGTAGTACCCGAATACGCGACTTTGACGGCTTCTCGCTTGCAGGCTACGGCTGAGGAATGGGCGCAAACAGCGGGATTGCCGCTGACCATTGTGGGCCGCCCCGGCATTCTGGGTTCGTCCGGCGACCACATGGAGCGCCGCCGAAAGCCCGAGTCTTTGTTGATGTCAGCGGCTCTGGACGTGTTGGGTCAGCGTCTGGACGTACAGGAATGGGTACTGCTGGGGTACAGCGGAGGAGGCCATGTGGTGACCTCACTGCTTACCTATCGCCAGGATGTGGTCTGCGCGGTGCCTACGGCCTCCGTAGCGTCTCCACGTCTACGTGCAGAGTTGCGCAACTGGGCGTTGGATGCAACGGGCTACAGCGATTCCTATGAACCATTGGATTTCATGCGGGCTGAGTCTATGCATCCCCAATTGCGCGTGATCGTGGTGGGCGATCCGCAAGACAAGAACGGTGTCTGGCCTGCACAAACGGTGCTGGCTGACAAGCTAAGGAGTATTGGCGTTGCGGTGGACGTGGTCGAAGTCAAAGGGACCGGCCCCCTGCGCCACGGTGGCCAAGGGGGCGCGGGGCGCCTGGTCGCGTCCTGGTGCGGACACGACCTGAGCTTTGAAGATATCCAAAGAAAAGCAGCGGCTTTGTAGGCCGCTGCTGGGCCTCAACCCAGTCGGCTTAGCTGATCGCGCACCTTGGCCAATGTGTCGCCAAAGTCGGCCAAGCGCTTGCGTTCCTGCTCTAGAACGGCCACCGGGGCCTTCGCCACAAAGGCTTCGTTACCCAGTTTGGCTTGGGCCTTGGCAATCTGCTCTTCCAGACGAGCCACTTCCTTGCCTAAACGCAGCTTCTCTGCAGCCACATCGATTTCCATATGCAAGCAAATGCGGGCCTCACCCACGATGGCCACGGGCGCGGCCTGCGCAGCGGACTGCCAGCTGGCTTCGTCAGCGAACAGCCTGACTTCGTTGAGCTTGGCCAGCGCCTGCAGCACCGCGGCAGACTCCTGCAGAAACTTTCCTTCGGCCTCTGTCTGCGCAACCACATAGAGTGGCAGCTTGGTAGCGGGCGACACATTCATTTCGCCGCGCAGATTGCGGCAGGCATCTACCAGGTGCTTGAGTTTGGCAATTTGTGCAATAGCCCCTTCATCAATGCGCTCGGGCTGACTGACAGGGTAGGCAGCGATGCTCACCGAAGCGCCCTGCCGACCTGCGACGGGCGCCACTTTTTGCCACAACTCTTCGGTAATGAACGGCGTGACCGGGTGCGCCAGACGCAGTATGGTTTCCAGTGTACGAATCAGTGTTCGGCGGGTGGCACGCTTCTGGGCATCGTTGCCGGTCTGGATTTGCACCTTGGCAATTTCCAGGTACCAGTCGCAGAACTCGTCCCAGACGAACTGGTAAATCGTATTAGCCACGTTATCCAACCGGTATTCCTCAAAGCCTTTGGCAACTTCAGCCTCTGCTTTCTGCAATAGCGACACGATCCAGCGGTCCGCCGCACTGAAAGCCAGATAACCGTGCGCAGGTCCACCTAGCGAACATTCTTCCTTGGTGTGCTCCTTGAGGCCGCAGTCCTGGCCTTCGCAGTTCATCAGCACGAAGCGTGTGGCATTCCATAGCTTGTTGCAGAAGTTGCGATAGCCCTCACAGCGCTTGGAGTCAAAGTTGATGCTGCGTCCCAGGGAGGCCAGGGCCGCAAAAGTGAAGCGTAGCGCGTCTGCGCCGTAGGCTGGAATGCCTTCCGGAAACTCTTTTTCAGTGTTCTTGCGTACTGCAGGCGCGGTTTCAGGTTTACGTAGACCAGTGGTGCGTTTGTCCAACAGAGGTGCAAGCGCAATTCCGTCAATCAGGTCTACCGGGTCGAGCACGTTACCTTCAGACTTGCTCATTTTCTTGCCCTGCGCATCACGCACCAGGCCGTGGATGTAGACATGCTTGAACGGAACACGCCCCGTGAAGTGCGTGGTCATCATGATCATGCGGGCAACCCAGAAGAAAATGATGTCGTAGCCTGTCACGAGCACCGAACTGGGCAAATACAGGTCGTAATCGCCCAGGCCTCCAGATGCTGGCGTGTCAGAACCCGCGGTTTGGGCAGTGAGCGGGCTGGGTGCGGACGCAGCGATTTGGTGAGCGAAGCGAGTATGAGCAAGGCCGTGCCCAGCCCGCTCGCTACCCGAGCCGTCCCCGCCGGGCCAACCCATGGTCGAAAACGGAACCAGCGCAGACGAATACCAGGTATCCAGCACATCCTCATCCCGGCGCAAAGCGCCAGAATATCCAGCTTTCAGGGCTATAGCCCTTGCCTCGTCTGCATCGCGTGCTACAAAAACTGAACCATCGTCGCCGTACCAGGCCGGAATCTGGTGGCCCCACCAGAGCTGGCGGCTGATGCACCAGTCCTGGATGTTGTTCATCCACTGGTCATAAGTGTTGACCCAGTTCTCGGGCACAAACTTCACGTTTCCGCTGTGCACCGCGTCGATGGCCTTCTGCGCAATCGATTTGCCCGTGGGGTCCTGGTCGCTCACCTTGTTGACCGCCACAAACCACTGGTCGGTGAGCATGGGCTCCACCACCTGGCCGGTGCGGGTGCAGACCGGCACCATGTTCTTGTGCGGAACTGCCTTTTCCAGAAAGCCCTGTTCTTCCAGGTCTTTGAGCACAGCCTTGCGGCAGTCGTAGCGGTCCAGTCCCTGGTAGGCCTTGGGTCCCTTGTCGTTGATTTTGGCGTCCAGCGTGAAGATGGTGATCAAGGGCAACTGGTGGCGCTGGGAGCAGGCGTAGTCGTTGAAATCGTGCGCACCGGTGATCTTGACGCAACCACTACCAAACGCTTTATCCACAAAGTCGTCGGCAATGATGGGGATTTTGCGGTCGCACAAGGGCAGATCGACCATCTTGCCGATCAGGTGCTGGTAACGCTCATCGTCCGGATGGACGCACAAAGCGCCGTCGGCCAGCATGGTCTCAGGCCGGGTCGTGGCAATGTGCATGCCTCGCAGGGGCGTGCCGTCGGCAGCGGCTTGTGGGCCATCGCTGAAGGGATACAGGATGTGCCACATGAAGCTGTTGCGCTCTTCGTTCTCTACCTCCAGGTCGCTCACCGCGCTCTGGAGCACCGGATCCCAGTTAACCAGGCGCTTGCCGCGGTAGATAAGGCCCTGCTCATAGAGCTGCACAAAGGTTTCGGTCACCGTTTTGGACAGTTTTTCGTCCATGGTGAAGTACTCGCGGCTCCAGTCCACCGTGTCGCCCATGCGGCGCATCTGGGTGGTGATGGTGTTGCCGCTTTTCTCTTTCCACTCCCACACCTTCTTGGTAAAGGCTTCGCGGCCCAGGTCGTGGCGGCTGACTTTCTGGTCCTGCAACTGACGCTCCACCACGATCTGAGTGGCAATGCCTGCATGGTCGGTACCCGGAATCCATGCGGTGTTGAAGCCCTTCATGCGGTAGTAGCGCGTCAGGCTGTCCATGATGGTCTGGTTGAACGCATGGCCCATGTGCAGCGTACCGGTCACATTGGGAGGTGGCAGTTGGATGGAAAAGTTCTCGGCCCGGGCCGCAACTTCTGCATTGGGCGCGCTGGTGCCGCGGTAGCCAGCAATGCCATAACCCCGCTTTTCCCACTCGGGCCCCCAGTGGGCTTCCAGCGCTGCAGGCTCAAAGGATTTGGAGAGGGACTGCAGGCCGGGTTGTGCTGGAGTGGAGACTTGGGAGGGGGATGCGTTGTCGGACATGGTCATTCTTGTTCAATCGAGCCCCGATTTTACCGGGGCGAACTTATTGACCGTGGTAGGCGCGAAGGCGGGCCATTGCCAGGGTGGCCAGTGCTGCCAAACCGGCTAGCGCCAGCCCTGCCATGGGAATGGCGCGCTCCACTCCGACAGCGTTCACCAACGCACCTGCAGCCACCCCCGAAAGGGCAGGAATCACCTGCGAGGTAATGGAATACATGGACATGACACGACCCCGCAAGGCGACAGGGGCCTGGGCCTGAATGCCTGACACCACCAGACTGATGACCATGCCGCCCATGATGCCAACGCAGGCCAAGCCAATGGCGGAAAGGGGCACCGATGTAGTCAGCGCCAAGGAGGAAAACACCAGACTGCCAGCAGCAATACCACCGAGCATGAACCAGCCATGGCGCACCTTTTTAGCCAAAGCCAGCGCTGAGACCCCACCCACGATCAATGAGAGCGCCAACAAGCCCAGATAGGCCCCGCGCTGCAATTCAGACAAGAGCAAAACCTGACGTGCGAGTTTGGGCAACAGAATTTGCAGCGGACCGGTCATGGCATAGCCCAGAACCGCGGTAAGCATCAACTGCATAAGCAATCGGTCAGAACCCACGGCCCGAAACCCTTCGGCAATATCGCCGAGCACCGAGTTGTTGCTTACCACCGGATTGGCATGGGTACGCAAGTGGACGATCAGCAAAGATGAAAGCGCAAATCCAAAAGCACTCAGGGCAATCACTGCATCCCATTGGTAGCGACTGCGGACCAGACCAATCAGCAGCGGGGCCAAACCGAACCCAACCAGCACCTGCAAGTTAAACAGAATAGTGGCAGGGCGCAGTTCTTCAACCTGCGCCATCTGCGCCAAAGCGGTCAAGCGCGCGGGACCTACAAACGACCAGGCCAGACCACCCAGGAACGCACCACCCAATACCCAAGCAACGCGGGCATCGGCGCTGGCACCAGACTGTGCCCACCAGAGACAGGCCAGCCCAGCCAAAAACAGCGCTTGCGCACCGTGGATGACGCGGTGTGGCGGTATGCGATCGCACAGCACACCACCAAACCAGCCAAACACGATAGAGCTGCCGAAAGCCAGACCAAACCCCAGGCCCGACAGCAGGTCCGACCCCACCACTTCCTGCAAATACAGGATGACCGTGTAATTGAACATGTGTCCCGCAGTGAACGCGAGAAGACATGAACCGAGAAAAGCACCCAAACGTTGCATCATGGCGGCAGAATTTCACTTGCCAGTCGGCGTTTCATGATGGCTGCGTAGCGTGTGGGCCAGATGCGTGAGAGCCACCAGGCCAATTTGGACGTAGTGCTGAACAAGAGTTGGCGCTGGTTGCTGCGCGCGGCTTGCACAACTGCCTGCGCAACTGTGGCCGGTGTCGTCTGTCCACCCGTGGTCTTGCGTGCATGGGCTGCGGGCTGACCGTCGGCTCCCAGCGCGGCACGGTCAATGCCGGTGTCGATGAACGAAGGGCAGACCAGCAGAACGCCCACACCTTCGTCCTCCACCTCGGTGCGAAGGCTGTCAAAGAATCCATGCAGGGCGTGCTTGCTGGCGGCGTAACCCGTGCGGCCGATCAGCGGCGCAAAGCCAGCCACGCTTGAAATGGTGATGATGAGCCCCTGCCTTTGGCGAAGCGAAGGCAGCGCGGCATGGGTGCAGTGCAGGGCGCCAAAGAAATTGACGTCCATGACCCGACGCAAGACCTCGACCTGGGTGTCGGCGAAGGCGCTGCGGTGCGAGATCCCCGCGTTGTTGATCAACACGTCAATGCCGCCAAACTGACTGCAGGCCAGCGTTATGGCGTCACGGCATGAGCTTTCGACGGTGACATCACAGGCCGCGGTCATGAACTGATCGGCAGGAAGTGACTTTTGCTCGCACTGGGTTTGAAGTTGACCCAACGAGGCCAGGTCTCGGTCAAGAGCCAGAACGCGCGCACCCTCAGCCAGGAAGGCATGGACTAACGCTGTTCCCAGTCCGCCGGCCGCACCGGTGATGACGACCGTGCGCCCCCAAAAACTGCGCACTCAGGCCGCCGCAGAGCGTTGCTGCTCGCGGGCCTTGCGGTAAATCTCAAATACCTGTGCCGAGGTGTACGTGGGTGTGTAGCCAAAAACCGTTTTGAGGCGGGTATTGAGCAAAACGGGCCTATACCGCAGAAAGTCCAATTGTTCCGGCCCGTACTGGGTGAGCCCGAGCGGCTTGAGCAAGGCCAGCGCCCAACGCAACAGCGATGCGGGCAATTGCACAAAGGGTTTGTTCAAGCGACTTGCAATGTCGCGCAGCGTGAGGGCGCCGTCGCCAGCGACGTTGTAAATCCCGGGTGGGCCGTCTGCAATGGCACGCAGGACAATGCCTACGACATCTTGGTCCCAGATGAAGACAAAAGGGCTGTCTGAGCCCCGGATGGTGAGCAAGCGGGGCTTCTCGAACATGTCGGTAATCTGGTTGCGCACGGTGGGCCCGAGGATGGTTCCTATGCGAAGCACCACCTGTTCCAGCGCTGGGTGGTCCTTGCGGTAATGCTGCAGCATTTCCTCCACCAGACGCTTGTGATGCGAATAGGCAAAAACCTCGTTGCCGCGCACGGGCATGTCCTCGGTCAACCAATCTGCGTTGTCATGGTGGTATCCGTAGGCCGCTCCGCTGCTGGAAACCACAATGCGTTTGACTCCAAGGCGCACACAGGCCTCTAGAACGTTGCGAGTGCCATTGACATCCACGTCGTATTCGAACGCGCGATTGCTGTCCTTGCCCGGCGTGACAATAGAAGCCAGGTGCACCACCTGATCAATGCCATAGTCACGCATGATGTCGGCCATCTGGGCGGAGCGAATGTCTGCAACCGCGTATTCCACACCTGTCAGCCTGACACTGGGCTCACGAATATCGTGTGAAACGATGACCTCAGGACGCTCGCCCGTAGGCAGTGCCGCCAGGCGCGCCACCAGTTGGCTGCCAAGGTAGCCACCCCCACCTGTGATTAAAACCCGGGTCATGCCTTGCCTCCGGCTTGCGGCGCGTCGGCGTCTCCTAGCGGACGGTTTTTCCAGAACGTCGCCAGAGTCATACCCGCCACGATGTGCCAGACGCCCCACCATGCGGTCACGATGGCCATCCCGCCCAGTCCGTCAAAGAAGTTGAAAATCAGAATCAGACCTAGGCCCGAGTTCTGGATGCCCATTTCAAACGTGATGGCGCGACGGTCGCGCTCGGGCAGTCCAATGGCCGCCGACAGTCCGTAGCCCGTGACCAGTGCCATCAGGTTGTGGACAAACACCACGCCGAGAACCAGCTGGATGTAGTCCATAAAGTGCCGGAAGTTGGCACCCAATGCACCGCCAATGAAGGCGAGCAAAATAACCAGCGAGAGCACCTTCATGGGCTTTTGTGCCTTGTGCGCAAAACCCGGAAACTGTTTTGCCACCCACATGCCCAGCACCAAGGGCACGCCCAGCAACATCACGATAACCTCCAGCATTTCCCAGGGGCTCATGGCCACCTCTTTCATGAGGCCCGAGGTAATCGGGTGCATATTGCCCCAGAAAGCGAAGTTCAGTGGCGTCATGAACAGGGCGGCTACCGTACTGAGCGCGCTGACGCTCACCGAGAGAGCCGTATTGCCTTTGGAGTAGTGCACCAGAAAATTGGAAATATGCCCGGCGGGGCAGCTCGACACCAGAATCATGCCCAGTGCAATGCTGGGTACGGGCTGCAAAATCCAGATGAGTACGTAGGTCATAGCTGGAAAGAGAATGTGGTGCCCCAGCAGGCCCAGCGCCAGTGCCTTGGGCGTTTTGAGCGCCACTTTGAAGTCTTCCACGCGCAATTCCAGCGCAACGCCAAACATTACCAGCCCCAGCACCGCATTGAGAACGGTGAGGGTCTGGGGATTGAAGCTCAGGTGAACCTGGTCAATAGGTGCCATGCAAATAGTCTCCTCATTTTTATGGAACGAACTTTAGGGCAAACTGTGGCGTATGTCCCCGGCTAAGCGGGACACGTCTGTATCAATTCAGGACACCAAACCAGTTTCGTACCATCCATGTCGGACCATTACAGCGTCACTGCCCGGTTTACCCAGGCCATTTTGGAGGCAGCCCAGCGCCATGGCGTAGAGGTGGAGAGTTCCTTGCGCACTGCGCTCACCCAGGGTGTGCGCGTGCCCATGGTCCAGCAGGAAGCCTTGTGGACGCTATTGGCCAATGCCAGCCAGGACCCCCTGACTGCATTGCGCGTGGGCACCGACTTGCAGGCCGGGCACCTGGACATTGTGGGCATGCTCCTGCTGAGCTGCGACAACCTCGGCGACGCGCTGGAGGTGCTGACCGAATATGCCCCCATCGTCAGTGACAACGCGCGCTTCGAGGTCGTGCCTGATGCCAGTGGTGTGGTTTTGCGTTACCTGCCGGACTACACCGTGTGTGTGGACCAGCGGGTGGAAGCCGCTCTGGGCTGTGTGGTGTGCCTGGCGCGCTGGATGACGAACGGCCGCTTCACCCCGCGCGAGGTGCATTTCACCCATGCGCCGCGCAGCGATGTGTCGGCCTACGAAGCGCTGCTGGGGTGCCCAGTGCGATTTGGGCAGACTTTCCATGGTGTCGCTATCTCAGCAGCTGAGCTGGGCCGTGGCCTGATTCAGGCGGGCCAGACCATGCATGCACATCTGCGCACCCTGGCCGATGACATGCTGGCCTCGCTCCCGCAGGGCGGTCTGTCGCCTCAGGTACAGCAGCTCATCCGCAAGAACCCGCGCTGGGGCAAGGAACGCATAGCCGATGAGCTGGGCATGAGTGGTCGCCACCTCAACCGCAAACTGGCCGCAGAAGCGATCTCCTTCAAAGGCCTGCGTGAAGCCCTCCTCTATGAGATGGCGATGCAAGGTCTGCGCGCCGGACAATCGGTTGTGACAGTGGGCGATAAACTGGGTTTTTCGGATGAGAATGCGTTTTCGCGTGCGTTTCGGCGCTGGAATGGCGTCACGCCTGCGCAGTTCGCCCGTGGCACTTAAGATGGGCCCTATATGCATCGATTTGTCAAAATTCAATAGCGCTGGGGGCCTAACTTGAAACTTTCCTACACTCCCGCGGCACTACCGGATGACGAGGCGTGGCGACTCGAGTCCCTGCGCGATCTGAACGTGCTGGACACCCCCCCGGAGGCGGAGTTTGATGCGCTTGTCAAAGTGGCATCCATGGTGTGTGGTGTGCCTATTTCACTCATCAGCCTGGTGGACGAAGATCGGCAATGGTTCAAGGCGGACGTGGGGCTGGGCGCCACCCAGACGCCCAGAGACGTTGCCTTCTGCGCGCACGCCATACTGGGCGATCAGGTGTTTGAGGTGGAAGATGCACTTCAGGATGAGCGCTTTGCCGGGAGTCCTCTGGTGCAGGGCGCGCCCGACATTCGCTTTTACGCAGGGGCCCCCATCTCTCTAGCCAATGGTGCCCGTATAGGAACGTTGTGCGTGATCGACCGCACACCTAAAAAGCTCACCCCCATACAAAGGGAGGTCTTGCAACAATTGAGCGTGGCTGCATCGCAGGCACTGGAAACCCGAAGAATGTTGGGTGTCGAACGCAACCAGGCCGTGATTGCCGCCCGCGACGGCGCAGTGCAAAAGGCCAAGGCCACGCAATTGAAGCTAGAAGCTGCCTTGCAACAGGCAAGTGCGCTGGCCGCCACCGTTGACATCCACGCGATAGTCTCCGAGGCTGACCGCCATGGCGTCATCACCAACTGCAATGAATCCTTTGAGCGTATCAGTGGGTACACGCGTGAGGAACTGATTGGGCAAAACCACCGGATTGTGAATTCTGGCCACCACCCCCAAAGCTTTTGGGATGAAATGTGGATAACCATATCGGCGGGCACACCCTGGCGCGGAGAAATCTGCAACCGCGCCAAGAATGGGCAGGTGTATTGGGTGGACTCCATGATCGCTCCGTTTATTGGAGACGACGGGGTTGTGGAGAAGTACGTTTCGTTCCGCACCGACATTACCCAACGGGTGCAGGCACAGAGAAAACTGGCCGAAATGTCCTTGCGCTTGAATCTGGCCATTGAGGGTGGGAACGATGGTTTGTGGGATTGGCCCGACGTGAGCCAAGATGCCCAGTGGTGGTCGCCAAGCTATTACGTCATCTTGGGGTATAGCGACGCTGAGTTGCCACCCTCGCGAAACAGTTACCTCTCCATCCTGCACCCCGATTTTGTAGACACCAGCCGCAAGGCCAATAAAGAAGCCCTTGCAGGCATACGTTCCATCGATCTGGAAGTGCAACTCAAAACCAAAGACCGCGGGTACCGCTGGTTCCGTATCAGGGCGAAGGCCGGGGTCGATGCGCAGGGGCGCACCACCCGGATGGCCGGTTCAACGCAAGATATTCAGGAGCGCAAAGCTGCGGAGGCCGCGCTGATAGGCAACAAGTTGCTTCTCGACGAGTCACAGGCGATTGCTAAAGTGGGCGGATGGGAACTGAATTTGCGCACCGGCTTGCTGTTCTGGACGGATGAGACCTACCGGATACACGACACCACGCCTGACAAGTTCAATCCCACCGTGGACGCAGGTGTTGGCTACTTTCTGCCCGAATCCAAGCGCATCATTTCAGAGGCCATAGCAGCGGCGATGTCGCGCGGTGAAGGCTATGACCTGGAGCTTGAAACCTACACCACCCAGGGACGATTGATTGACGTGCGCACCACCTGTACTGTCACCATGGATGGCGGGAAGGCCGTCAAACTGACAGGGATTTTTCAGGACATCACCGAACGCAAACGCTACGAGCGGGAGTTGCAGGCCGCGCGCCACGAAGCTGAGACTGCCTCCCAGAGCAAAGGCCAATTTCTGGCCAATATGAGCCATGAAATCCGCACTCCCATGAACGCCATTCTGGGCTTGCTCAACCTGCTGCAGAGCACAGATCTGACGGATCGGCAGCGTGACTACGCTAGCAAGACCGAAGGCGCAGCGCAGTCTTTGCTGGGATTGCTCAATGACATTCTGGATTTCTCCAAGGTGGACGCCGGCAAGATGACGCTGGAGAGCGAGCCGTTTAGCTTTGACAGACTCCTGCGAAATCTGTCGACGATTTTGTCTGCCAACGTAGGGGCCAAGGATATCGAAGTGCTGTTCGACATTGATGCCTCACTGCCACCCATGGTGCGTGGCGACACCATGCGCCTGCAGCAGGTGCTCATCAATTTGGGTGGTAATGCAGTCAAATTCACATCGCAAGGGCAGGTCGTTCTTGCAATTCGCAAGTTGTCGCAGTCGGAAATTACTGTCACCGTCGAGTTTTCCGTCAAGGACACCGGGATAGGCATAGCGCCAGAGAATCAGGCCCACATCTTCAGCGGCTTCTCGCAGGCCGAAGGCTCCACAACCCGCCGCTTCGGCGGGACGGGCCTGGGCTTGGCCATCAGCAAGCGATTCGTGGAACTCATGGGCGGCGACCTACACATTGCCAGCACGCCCGGCCTTGGCAGCACTTTTTCCTTTGTGCTTGAACTGCCGACTGCAGATACAGACCCAACTGTCATCGACGAAGTGGTTCGGTACCCTATTGCGCCCCGTCGTGTGCTGGTGGTGGATGACAATTCGATTGCAGGTGAGCTGACTCTGCGAATGGTGCGCTCCTGGGGCTGGACAGCCGACCTTGCCAGGTCCGGCAAGCAAGCGCTTGAAATGATTGCCGCTCAGAGCGCATCCGTTGGTGCTGGCTTTCCGTACCCCGTGATTTACATGGACTGGAAAATGCCGGCAATGGACGGATGGGAAGCGACCCGCCGAATCCGCCAGTTCGCGCAAGCGGGCGGTTTGCCGCAGCCTCTGGTGGTCATGATCACCGCCCACGGCCGCGAAACGCTGGCGCTGCGCACCGAGGCAGAGCAGGACCTGATCAATGGATTCCTGGTCAAGCCCGTCACGGCTTCCATGGTGTACGACGCGCTGATGGATGCGGACTCTGGAAACTCTTCTATTCGAAAAATCACCAAAGGCCGCAGCAGTGCAAGACAACTGAGCGGCATGCGCATTCTGGTGGTGGAAGACAACTTGATCAACCAGCAGGTGGCCGACGAATTGCTCACGGCTGCAGGGGCCATCGTATCGCTGGCGGCCAACGGCCAGTTAGGGGTTGACGCTGTGGCGGCAGCAGCGCCACAATTTGACGTGGTTTTGATGGATGTGCAAATGCCGGTGCTCGACGGTTATGGGGCGACCCGCGCCATCCGCTCCGAGGTGGGCCTCACAGCGCTGCCGATTGTTGCGATGACCGCCAATGCCATGGCCAGCGACCGCGATGCATGCCTTGCAGCAGGAATGAACGACCACATTGGCAAGCCATTTGATATGGCCAAACTGGTGTCGTTGCTGATTCGCATAACGGGCTTTCAAGCCCCCCCTGGAACCTCCGATACCCAAGGGGAATTTGCAGAGGTCCCGGCTGTGCCAGAAATTGCAGGCCTGGATTTGCAGTCCGCCTTGAATCGTATGGCAGGCATGCGTTCTTTGTATGTGCGAACTGCGCGGGATTTCCTGAAAATCATGGACACCATCAGTCCTGAGCTGCAGCAAAGCCTGGCTTCGGGGGGCAAGCAAAAAGCCCTGATGCGTTTGCATACGTTGAAGGGCAATGCGGGCACCCTGGGTGCCACCGCCCTGGCGGCGAAAGCTGCAAAGCTCGAAAAGCTGTGCGCTACCGGCGCGGGCATGGAAGAGTGTGAGGCTGAGCTGGGTGAGTTTGCGTTGCTTTTAGGCTTTGCCAGGAGCATGTTTACGGAAGCCATCGCGGCCCTGGAGTCTGCACCGGCAGACGTGAGGCGCGTGTCGGAAGCGGCTGCCGACCTGCCGATCAGTGATGCGGCGTTAGCTTCTCTGCGCCGCATTGCAGCGCTGGCACAAGCATCTGATATGGAAGCACTGCAGGAATTCGCACAGGCCAGAGCGGGACTAACCAGCTTGCCCGCCGAATCTTTGGATGCGCTGGACGCCGCTTTGCAGGACCTGGACCTGGACGCCGCAGCCATTCTCTGTCGGGACTTGTTGTCGCGATTCGATACATAGAGCGCACCCCTCGCCGGATTTACTTGTGCTCTCTGGTCATCCGTTCGGCAAAAGAGATGCCCACCGCTGACAGCACGAACGTGAAGTGAATGACCGCCACCATGGTGACTATCTGAATGTTTTCGATGGTCAAATCGCCGCTCAGATAGGTCTTCAAGGCATGAACGCCTGAAATGGAGATGATGGCAAATGCGAGTTTTAACTTGAGGTTGTAAGTGTTGACGTGGTCCAGCCAGTCCGGCTTTTTGATGTCCTGCTTGTCAAAGTGTCCGGTGGTTACAAAAAGCGACACGCCTGCCAGTGCCACCACCCAAACGAGCTGCGCCACCATCGTCATGTCCACCAATTCAAGCACCTTGATGATCAGATCGATTTTTTGCAAATCGTCAAACAGCAACATGTTCATCAGCTTGTAGGTTTCCAGCAGGAACTTTCCCAGGATGCCGGCAATGATCGCTACCAGGCCGATATAAAAGAACACCATGGTGAATCGCATGCCGTAGAGCATGGATCCGACCCCCGAAAGAACTTTTTCCACTATGGAGACCCCTTGGTATAGATACTGTGATTCAAAAAAAGTACTGCTGTTAGCAACGCGGAATGCTGGTCAGCTCGCACTGGCCTGCTTTTCCAGCTCGGTTTTGAGCGCAGCGGGTAATTTCAGTTGGCGCGCAAATTCGTCCAGGTAGGCACGTTCCATGAAACTGGTTTCGTCAATGACGAGCAAGCTGGCCAAGTACATCTCTGCGGCCAGCTCGGGGGTGGTTGCTGCGCGTGCTACTTCCGCCGGGTCCAGCGGGCGCTGCAACTCTGCCGCCAGCCACTCGCGTTCACTTGCATCCGCTTGCAGCCGCGCCATCTCGGCATCGATCAGGCCGCGCTCGCGCTCGTCCAGGTGGCCGTCCGACTTGGCTGCCGCAACCAAGGCCTTGAACATCGCCCGGCTGTGTGTTTCCACTTCCGGCGCGGGCAACAGGGTCGCCGTACGTGCCGCAATGTCCGTGGCTGCAGGGGGCGAGCTTGATGCGGATTGCTGAGCCTGCCACTGGGAGTAAGCACGAAATGCGACTGCGCCAAGCGCCGCAACGCTGCCATATTTCAGTGCGGCGCCTCCAATGCTGCGACCCCGCTTGGTGCCCAGCAACAAACCCAAAATACCACCTGCGGCGAGTCCTGTACCAAGCTGGCCAAAGCCAGGGCTTGACGCACCACCAGCGGGACTGCGCTTGTTATCGAGCATCGACATGCCTGATTTCAACAGTTGATCCAGTATTGATTGAGCACTCATAGTTCACAGCTTTCCAAGTTAAAAATAAGAACGAAGCCTTGCCAAGATCATGGAGTGGCTTGCAGGCAAGAGAGGCGACTTCACAGCCAAAGCGCCACCAGGAAGACGCCAACCATCACAAACGACAGCACCACCTTGGCAACCATGCCCATCATCAGACCCAGCCAGGCTGCAAAAGCCACTTTGGCGGCGCGCTGTTGGTCTTTTTGCGCCCAGTACTCGCCCACAGCCGCACCCACCAGGGGCATGAAAAGCACACCCACCAAGCCCATGAATATTCCAACAACGGTGCCTATCGCTGCACCAATGAGGGCTAACTTGCTTGCGCCTGCGCGCTTGGCCCCCATCAGGCCCGCCACGAAATCCAGTCCCCAGGCGACGATTGCCAGAACGCTGATGATGGCCACGGTGCTGATGTTCACACGCGTGAAATCGTCGATCCATGCACCTAACACCAGGCCTATCCAAACCAGCAAGGTGCCAGGCAAGAGTGGCAGTACCGTTCCTGCCAATCCGGCCAGGATGAGGGCGGCACTGACAACCCACAAAAATTGGATGTCCATAAAATCTCCTTAAGTTGCCGGGAATGAGAACGATGTTCTGGAGTTGCATAGCCATGAAGCAAGGGTGAACGGATTCTTGCTGGTTTGTGATTTCTAAAAAACTAACATTAAATTGAATTTAATTTCGTATTTAACGAAGTGTTTGGCGGCGCCTGGGTGTGTCTGTCAGCATTGCGTGGCATTCAGGATAATGCGGCATGCAATTTGTACTCTCCCCCGCCAAGTCCCTGGATTACGACACGCCCCTGCAGGGTCAGCCCCACACGACACCGCTGTTTGTCAAGCAGTCCAAAGCGCTGATTGATGTCCTGCGCCAACAGTCACCCCAGCAAATTGCTGAGCTCATGGACCTCAGCGACAAACTCTCTTCGCTCAATGTGGCCCGTTACCAGGCCTGGTCTTCCCGTGCCTCCGAGAAAAACGCCCGCCAGGCGGTGCTGGCGTTTAATGGCGATGTGTACGACGGTTTAGACGCCCAAACCCTAGATGCCGACACCCTGGCATGGATGCAGGCGCATGTTTGCATTCTTAGCGGCCTTTATGGGGTGCTTCGCCCGCTCGACCTGATGCAACCCTACCGCTTGGAGATGGGCACCGCCCTTGCCACAAAGGCGGGCAAAAACCTGTACCAGTTCTGGGGCTCGCAAATAGCGGACTACCTGAATCATCGTTTGCAGACCGAGACTTGTCCGGTGCTGGTCAATCTGGCTTCGCAGGAATATTTCAAGGCGGTAGACACCAGGGTGCTCAAAGGACGCGTGGTGGAGTGTGTGTTCCAGGAATACAAGGGCGGGCAGTACAAAATAGTGAGTTTCTTTGCCAAAAAGGCGCGGGGCCTGATGGCCCGTTTTGCGGCAACCCAGCGCGTACAGACCCCAGAACAGTTGCGTGCTTTTGATCTTGACGGCTATGCCTGGTGCGCCGCCGAATCGACCCAGGACAGACTGGTTTTTAGAAGAAAAACGGCCACAGCCCAGGTGAAATAAGCATAAGAAGCTATGAAAATAAGAGCAAACGGAATTGATATTGAAGTTGAAGACAGCGCCCAGGCGGATGCAGCCTTTGCCGAAAGACCGGCGGTGCTGCTCATCATGGGCCTGGGCATGCAGCTCACAGCCTGGCCGCCGCAGATGGTGCAGGCCATTGAAGAGGCGGGTTACCGCGTGATTCGCTTTGACAACCGCGATGTGGGCCTGAGCACGCACTTTGACACTTTAGGCAAACCCAATCTTCTGTGGGCTACATTGAAGTTCAAGCTGGGACTGGTCCCGCAGGCGCCTTACAGCTTGAGCGACATGGCGACGGATGCATTGGGTGTTCTTGATGCACTGGGCGTGGCTCGGGCGCATGTGGTGGGAGCCAGCATGGGAGGCATGATTGCGCAGCGCTTGGCCATTGCAGCACCTCAGCGCACCTTGAGTCTGACCAGCATCATGAGTACCAGCGGTGCACGCGGTCTGCCACAGGCCAAGCCGGAAATCATGCGCGCCTTGCTGAGTCGCCCCAAAGGCAACAGTCTGGAGGCCGCTGCAGACCATTCCATCAAACTGTTCAAGGCCATTGGCAGTCCGGCCTACCCCACGCCTGAGGCAGAAATGCGCGAGCGCGTGGAGTTGGGTTTGCGCAGAAGCTTTCACCCGGTGGGAACCCTGCGCCAGATGATGGCCGTGGTTTCGGACATTACCCGGGCGGCTTTACTTTCGCGCATCACCAGTCCCACACTGGTGTTGCATGGCAAGGAAGACCCACTGGTGCCTTACGCCTGCGGGGAAGACACGGCCCGCCGAATCCCCGGGGCCAAGCTGTTGGGCATTGAGGGCATGGGCCACGATTTGCCTCCCATACCTGTCACCGAGATGCTCACACTGATGACTGAGCATTGGAGGCAGTGCGCACCATGAACACCCCTGAACAATCCCAGTTGGGCAAATCGTCGGCCTATGTGGACCAGTATGACGCCTCCTTGCTGTTCCCTATTCCCCGTGCTGGCAAGCGCGCCGAGATCGGCATTGATGGCGTGCCCCCTTTTTTTGGTGCCGACTTGTGGACAGCATTTGAGCTGAGCTGGCTGAACACCCGGGGCAAGCCGCAAGTGGCTCTGGCGCATTTTGTCGTGCCCTGCGAGTCGGTCAATATCATTGAGAGTAAGTCCTTCAAGCTGTACCTCAATAGCTTCAACAACTCGCACTTTGCCGATGCCTCCGAGGTGCTTGCCCGGCTCAAGTCCGACATCAACGAGGCCGTGTGGCGTGGCGCTGTGGTTCAGTCATCGGTGGGTGTCAGACTGCTGGGTCCCGAGGTCTTTGACATGGAACCGGTGCACGAGCTCGACGGCCTGAGCCTCGACAGGCTGGATGTGGACTGCACCCGCTACCAGCCTGCTCCGGAGTTGCTCAAGGCCGCCATGGACGAAGCGCCGGTGAGTGAGGTGCTGGTGAGTAATCTCCTTAAAAGCAACTGTCTGGTGACAGGACAGCCCGACTGGGGTAGCGTGCAGATCAGCTATACCGGCCCCCAGCTAGAACAGGGTGGATTGCTGCAGTATCTGGTGAGTTTTCGCAACCACAACGAGTTTCATGAGCAGTGCGTGGAGCGCATCTTCATGGACATCTGGCGTCGCTGCAAGCCCATCAAACTGGCGGTTTATGCCCGCTACACCCGCCGTGGCGGGCTCGACATCAACCCTTTTCGAACCAGCCATCCGCAGGCCTTGCCAGCCAACGTCCGCACGGCGCGACAGTAATCAGGTGATCAGCGCGCCGTTCACGGCAGTGCAATCACTGCGGTTTGCTTCTGCAATTCTTCAAACTGGGCCAGCGGCATGGGTTTGCCAAACAGATAGCCCTGGTACATGTGGCAACCGTGTTTGAGCAGGAAAGCCCGCTGCTCGGGTGTTTCCACGCCTTCGGCGATGACTTCCAAACCAAGATTGCTGGCCATTCCAATGATGGTGTCGATGATGACCGAGTCAGAGGCCTGCATACCGATATTGCGGACAAATGACTGGTCAATTTTGAGCTGACTCAGGGGCAACTGCGTCAGGTACGAAAGCGACGATTGACCGGTGCCAAAGTCATCCATTGAAAATCGAACGCCCAGCGCCTTGATAGCGTTCATTTTTTCAATGGAGTCCTGCACATCATCCAGCACCAGGCTTTCTGTCAATTCCAGCTTGAGTCGGTTCGGGTTGGCTCCGGTAGTAGCCAGCACCGAGGTCACCTGGGCAACGAAATCATCCTGGCGGAACTGGCGTGCACTCACGTTCACCGCCAAAAGCAGATCTGCCATCAACGGGTCTGCAACCCATTTGCGCAGCTGGCGACAGGCCGTTTGCAACACCCACAGGCCGATGGGAACAATCAGGCCGGTTTCTTCTGCAATGCTGATGAACTGCAGCGGCGAGACCATGCCCTTGACGGGATGTTTCCAGCGCACCAACACTTCGGCTCCCACGGCTTGCAAGGCATGCGGTCCCTGGAATACCTGTAACTGGTAGTGCAGAACAAACTGGTCTTTCGCCAGAGCGACCCGAAGATCGCGCTCCAGGTCTGCCTTTGCAGTGATGGTGGTGAGCATTTCCTGGTCGAAAAAGCACAAACCATTGCGACCACTGGCCTTGACCTGGTACATCGCAATGTCGGCCTGTTTGAGCAAATCGGCAGGCGACTGTTGTACATCTCCGTATAGGGCTGCACCCATACTGCAACTGCTGCGGTGCACGGTACCCTGGAGTTGGTAAGGCTGGGTCAGGCTGGAGAGAATGGTGTCCCCGACTTTGCGGGTTTGCTCCAGCGCCTCCTGCGTGCTAGGGCCCAGGTCTTGCAGCATGACCACAAACTCGTCACCGCCCAGGCGCGCCACAGTGTCCATGACCCGCACGCAACTGCGCAAACGCTGCGCCACCTGTACCAGCAACTGGTCTCCCATGTCGTGGCCCAAGGTGTCGTTCAGCGTTTTGAAGTGGTCCAGGTCCATGAACAGCAGTGAGCCGCGACGACCATAGCGGGCACTACCCAGCAGGGCCTGCTGCAACCGGTCGGTAAGCAGCCGACGGTTGGGCAAACCGGTCAACGGGTCGTAAAAGGCCAGTTGTTCAATCTCGGCGCTGGCCTGACGCAATTGGGTCACGTCCTGGTAGACGATGACAACGCCGCCATCAGGTGTAGAGCGCTCGGTAATTTCTATCGTCCGCCCATCGGGCAAGGTCTGCTCATGGCTCCCCTTGGGACTGGTTAGCAACTCCATGCGGGAATTGATCCATTGATCACGCAATTCGGGGCTGGAAAAATCCCGGTTGTTGATAGCCGCAAACTCCAGCATTTCCCTGAAGTAAATGGATGACCGAACCACCTCGGTCAGCCACGGGAAAATTTCCAGATATCGCCGATTCCAGGTGACGACCTGGAAGTCGTTGTTCAGCAGCAAAAATCCGTTTTGCATGGATGCGAGGGCCTGATCCAGGGTCTCCTTGGAACGGGCAACGGAGACGTGGGCTGCTGCTATGCGCTCCAGGTAACGAATGGCGAGCACACCAGCCACCAGAATCATGGCGGCAAACACCAGCGCGACAGCGGTGATCCAGATGCTGTCTTTCTGCCATTCCTGTAACGATGACTCCTCAGGAATACTGGCAGTGATTAGTATGTCGCGGTACAAAAGCATGCGCACCGCTACGATGGCGGGACGCCCGCTCAGGCGGGCGCCCATGCGAAACGCAGAAGCCTGTTGAACCTTGTCGCCCAGTGCTGGCGACAGGAAGGTGCCAGACAACGATTCCTGCAAGGGCATGGAAGCAAACATCTGCCCGTTGGCCCGCTCCAGGGTGGTCTCTAGTCCTTCGATATCCACACCCTGTACCAGAATGGAGGTGAGCTGAGATACCTGAACTTCTGCCAGCGCCACCAACTTGGAACCGTCGGCAAGCTTGATATGCCGGGCAAAGTACAGAACCCGATCCGAACTGCCGAAGCTCACCAGGGGGGCGCTGATCGCCATGCCGGAGATCTGCTGTTCCAGCACAGACTTGATAAAGCCCTCAGGCAAACGCAAGACCAGGGAAGCCCCACTGGGATCTGAAGAAGCGACTACTTTTTCATTGGTGTCGATCAAGGCGACCAGTCGCACCAGCATGTTCTGTCGCATGGAATTCTGGAGGATTCGCCCGGAGGCTTCGGCATCGATCCATTCCGTACGAAGATTGGACAGGTTCATCAGCGTGTCCATGCTTGCGAGAAGCACGTCAATACCCAGGATGGTGCGGTTAATGGCTGCTTCTGCACCACTGACAAATCGCTTCGCTTGCGCCTCGCTCTCGGTGAGGGCCGTGCGACGGTTGTCGCCTATCAGCAGCACAGCAATCACTGCTACCGCGCCGATAAATGCCAGCACCAGTACCACGACGGTGCCAATGGCTTTGGAAACTCTGGGGGACTTCACTTTGATGGTGCGACCAGGATACCGTTCACAGCTCCAATGGTCTGGTTCCAGGTGTCAGCGCAACGTCCGCCGCAGCGCTGTATCCAGCGCGGCAGGACGGCGGTCGTGAGTATTTCCCGGCGCAATCGTTCATCCTGTTCTGACAATGCCACTTCCTTGAGCTGGCCCCTGCGGCCAGAGGTGCAACTTGGCAGCCCACGGTTGCAGGCAAATCCCTCCAATGTTTCACGTTCACTTTCCAGCCAAATCGCCGTTTCCAGCTTGGGAATTTCCTTGGACAGCATGGCGCGCAAGTCGCCGGGCAGTGCACCCCAGGCATTGAGGTTGGCTGCAAAGATGGACAGTCCCCAGGTCAGTGGCATGTTGTGAATGTGGGTCGTGACTTCATGCAACCCCAGCGTATTGCCCGACATCGAACCGGTGATGGCGCACTCGGTATTGCCGGAGGCCATATTGGGAAGTATCTGGCTCAGGCCCAGCAACACCGGAACCCCGTCCAATGCCCCAATCAGGTCGGATTGGGTGGCGGAAGACACACGCACCCGGCGGCCTTTGAGGTCTGACAGTCTTGTCAGCGGCTTCTTGCAGAAAACAACCTGGGCAGGATAGGTATAGATGGCCAGGAGCTCTACACCGTGCCGCTCTCGCAGAGTTTTTTCCATATAGGGCCTGAAGGCGGCCACAGTTTTCTTCAGGCTGGCAATGTCCGGATTCAAGCCAGCCAAATCGGGCGCAGCAAATTCTGGATGCTGGGCGGACACATTGCTCAAAAGTGCCGTTCCGAAGGGCACCACGCCGAGTTGCATCAGACGCAGCATTTCCGGCCCAGGTACTCCGGCACGGTCAAATGGGGCAATTTCAGCCGCATATTTGCCACCCGAAAGACGCGGTAGTTCTTTGGTCCAGAAGGGTTCTTCGTTGCGGGTGTACTGATTCAGGCCTTCCAAACCACCAACAACGCGCAGCGCCAGTGCAGGCTGGGAGGTGGTTTGCGCCCAGCTTGGGAAAGCGCCAGCAGCCAGCAGCAAAGCCAAGCCCCAACGCCAGATCAGGCTATTGCATTTGCGCCTCACATTGCCCTCGTCGTATGGTGAATCTGTGTGAGAAACAGTGTAAGTTGCTTTGGCTAGGGTTCCACCGCCCAGGTATGCGGGTAAACGCTAGGGCAGCTGAAACACCTGAGCAGCCCGCGTGAGCATGGCGCCACTGCCGTTGAGTTCCTGCGCCAGCGCGCTGGACCGCTCGACCTGGGCCGCATTTTGCTGGGTTACCGACTCCAGTTCACCCACCGATTGATTCACCTGGGCGATGCCCGTGGCCTGCTCTTTGGTGGCCTCGGTAATCTGTTCAATCATGGAGCCCACGTCTTTGACGGTTTCCACGACCTGGTCAATGGTGTTGGAGGCAGTTTTCATCTGTGCGGAACCCTCTGAAATCTGCGCGGCTGATTGCGCAATCAGATCGCGGATTTCCTTGGCAGCCACTGCGCTGCGCTGTGCAAGGGCCCGTACTTCCGAGGCCACCACCGCAAAACCGCGTCCTTGCTCACCTGCGCGAGCCGCCTCGACCGCGGCGTTGAGGGCCAAAATGTTGGTTTGAAAGGCAATGCCCTCGATCACTCCAATGATCTCGCGTACCTTGCTAGATGAAGCATCGATGTCGGCCATGGCAGCTTCTACCTGGTGAACGGCTGCGCCGCCACGCGCTGCAATATCAATGCTTTTGGTACTTTGTTCACTGACCTGGTGCGCAGTATTGGCGGTGTGCTGTACCGCACCCGACAGGTCGCCCATGGCGACGGCTGTTTGCTTCAGGCTAGCGGTTTGTGTTTCGGTTCGCTGCGAAAGGTCTTGTCCGCCTGTTGCAATTTCTTGTGCTGAATGCTTGAACACATTTATTTCGTTACGAACATCTCCCACTACCGCTTGGAGGTTGATCTGAATCTGTTTGAGACTGCGAATCAGCGGGCCCATGGGAGGAGGGTAGTCCAGGCTGATATCGGTCGACAGGTTGCATCCGCCCAGGTCGTTGGCAAAGCGTCGTGCTTCGGAAATCGCTTTGGTGAAGCTGTGATGAAACCACCACATGACGCCCAGCGCCCCCACGGTCAACGCCGCAATATGGACCCCCAGCATCAGTGGACCTTCGGGCAAATCAAGGAATTCTGGTATCAAACCCACAAAGGACATCATTCCCAACGCAATCCCCAGTCGTTTGGTCAGCGACATATTGCGCAGCTTTTGGGGCACGCCTCGCAGCCCTTTTTTGTAGATAACTCCTTCCTTGAGATAGACCGGCAACGTCGAGGGATCAGCGGCAGAGTTGATGGCCTTGTAGAGCGCATCAGCTGACTCAACTTGTGCGCGTGATGGCTTGACCCGCACGGAAAGATAGCCCTGCGGTTTGCCTCCGACCATGATGGGACTCACATTGGCCACCACCCAGTAATGGTCGCCACTCTTGGCTCGGTTTTTAACCAGACCGGACCATGGCTTGCCTCGGCCAATGCTGCTCCAGAGGTCTTTGAAACCCAGCGCGGGCATGTCCGGGTGACGAATCATGTTGTGGTTTTGGCCCATCAGTTCGTCAAAGGAATAGCCGCTGACTTCCACAAAGGCCCGGTTGCAATGGGTGATGAAACCTTTGGTGTCGGTCACAGACACAAGCATGTGCTCAGCAGAGTAGTCAATTTCCCGCTGGGTGACTGGTAAGTTCAGGCGCATAAGGTTTGCTTTCTTTTTTCAAAGATTTTTCCAAGACTGCAGACAATGTATCTGGAAATCGTTTGAGCCAGCTTCACTGCGTAATCAGCCTGGTCGCCAAATCAAGATGGAGTTCTCTGGAACGCTGTTCATCCCGCGCACGTTGCAGTTTTCGGTCGAGATGCCTCAGAACCTCCTGCAAGGACTTCTTTCGCTCAGCTGGGGTTTTCTCAGAACGGATTTCTCTCTCTGTTTTGTGAATCTCATCGCGGATGGAATCTACCTGTTCTCGGGCGCGATGCACGGAATAGGCCGCAGCGTGAATTTCTGCAAAACGATGGCCAATCGGCCCGATGCAGACCCCTTGATAGGATCGCCCGGACAGGCCCTCTTTCAATGCGTTTGGAAGGGTGCAATACGACCGCAGGCCAGCCTCATGCCCAAAGCGGTACTCGGCATCTTTGGGCTGGATGCCATATTCCGCACATGCCTCGCGGTGCGCGGTGATTCGCTCCAAGGGATAGCCGACCGAACCATCGACTTCTCCAAGATGTTGCCACCCTCCCTTACGGCACTGGTCTTCGCTCAGGGATGCACAACCCGCCATCACTATCCCGAGGAAGATCGCGATGAATCGGTTGAGGAGTAGCCTGTGCAGCAGGTCAGGCATCGGTGGCTTCCAGGTCAGCATGGGGTGGCGTCAGTCAGATTGGGCTGTGCTACGTCTCCACAAATCCAACGAGCGGGCTCAAGGGAGTGAACTCAGCGGGTCGCTTGGTTTTCATGGCGGTTACGGCTTCCATGACGTGTCGATTACTCCAGATGGCACCTTGCAGCCAGCCCATTTGTTTGAGCGACTCGTCCACCGAATGGTCGCGCGCGTAGTGCACGGCCTGTTTGGTTCCCCAGATGGCAATCGGTGGTTTGGAGGCGATTTCGGCGGCGCACTGCAAAGCGGCGGCCAGCGTGGCCTCGGGCGTGTCAAACACGGCGTTGACCAGACCGTACTGCTGGGCCTGGCTGGCAGGCATCCGTCTTCCGGTGTAGGCCAGCTCCTTGACCACCGCCAGCGGAATGAGCTTGGGCAGGCGCTGAAGGCTGCCAACGTCGGCCACCATGCCGATATTGATTTCCTGAATGCAAAAGAAAGCATCGGCCGTGGCATAGCGAATGCAACAGGCGGTCACCATATCCACCGCACCGCCAATGCAGCCTCCCTGAATGGCAGCGATTACCGGGATGCGCAGCGTCTCCAGCTTGGTGAAGGTGGCCTGCATGTCGGTCAGCAAGTCGAAGATGGCAGCGCGCCCCTCGGGGCTTTGGTCGTCCATCTGTATGGCTCCCGCAAAGGTTTCCAGCGCCATACCCGCGCTGAAATGCTTGCCTGTGCTGCTGATCACCAGGGCGCGGGCCGTTCCTGCCTTGTGAAGTTGACTGAGCACTGTGTCGAGTTCACGCCAGAACGTGGGGTGCATGGTGTTCATCGCCTCGGGCTTGTTGAGCACCAGATGGGCGATGTGGTTTTCTTGGGTGAGGTTGAAGCAGGTCAGGTTTTTCATTGAAGTGGAACTTATGGTGGACTCGTGGACAAACTTTATCTCACGGTGGCCATGGGCGGCTAGGGGGACTTCCCGAATACTTTGCGGCAAGCAGCTCTCTGCGGGAATAATGGGCACATTGAAGGAGACCCAATTGAATCACCGGCCCATCCCCACTGAACGCTTACCCGATCTTCTGCGCCGCATGCCCAAGGCGGAGTTGCACATCCACATTGAAGGCTCCCTGGAGCCGGAAATGATTTTTACCATGGCGCAGCGCAATGCCGTGCCTTTGAGCTATGCATCGGTTGACGTGCTTCGCCAGGCCTATGTTTTCAACAACCTGCAGGAGTTTTTGGACGTGTACCACGCCGGAACCACGGTCCTGAAAACGGAGCAGGATTTTTACGACATGGCCTCTGCGTACCTGGCGCGGGCGCGGGCAGATAACGTGTTGCATGCGGAGATATTTTTCGACACCCAAACCCACACCGCGCACGGTTCGAGCGCTGAAATGGTGATCAATGGTCTGCACCGGGCTTGTGCAGATGCGCCAGCCAAGTACGGCATGACAGCTTCCCTGATTCTTTGCTTCTTGCGTCATCTGAGTGAAGAGGAGGCCTTTGAATGCCTGGAACAGGCCCTGCCCTTGCGCGACAAACTGGTGGGCATTGGCCTGGCCAGCAGCGAGGTGGGGCATCCGCCTGAAAAATTTGCCAAGGTATTTGCCAGAGCACGTGAACTCGGTTTCAGGTTGGTGGCACATGCAGGCGAAGAGGCCCCGCCCGCCTACATATGGAGTGCGCTCGATGTGCTGAAGGTGGAGCGCATCGACCACGGAGTGCAGGCTATCCACGACGCCGCGCTGATGCAACGGTTGACCCAAAGCCGGGTGCCTCTGACCGTTTGTCCTTTGTCCAATCTCAAGTTGCGGGTGTTCCCGGACCTGGCGCAGCATTCTTTAGGAAGAATGCTGGACGCCGGTATTGTGGCGACCGTCAATTCCGATGACCCGGCCTATTTTGGCGGTTACCTGAATGAAAACTTCATACAGACCTTTGCGGCTTTGGGGCTGACTTCTGCCCACGCCTACCAGTTGGCGCTAAACAGTTTCAATGCCAGTTTTCTCGACGCAACGCAGCGGGCCCAGTACGTGCGAAGGGTAGATGAGGTATTTGAGACTTTTGAATAGTCTTCCTCTCTAAGCGGATAAAATTTCGTCCAAAGCCCGCTGCTCCGGCGGGCTTTGTTTTTTGTGTTCGGAGCCATGTAGAGGACTACCATGCTTAAAAACCTCGCCGCCACACTGGTGGCCGCTTGTTGCTTTTCACTTGCCCCCCAGGGGGTCTCTTCCCAAACCCCGGCTCTCTCCAAGACAGAGCCACTCAAAGTGGGCTTTCTGTATGTGGCTCCACTGACTGAGGCGGGCTGGGTACACCAGCATGACGTGGGGCGGAAGGAGTTGGCCAAAGCCCTGGGCAAGCAAGTGCAAACCACCTATGTGGAAAACGTGGCGGAGGGGCCTGACGCCGAACGCGTCATGCGTGATCTGGCGCGCCAGGGGCACAAGCTCATCTTCACACCCAGTTTTGGGTATATGGAGCCTACGCTGCGGGTGGCGCAGGAGTTTCCAGACGTCAAGTTTGAATCGATCACGGGTTACAAAACGGCAGCCAATGTGGCGGCAGCCAACGCTCGCTACTACGAAGGCCGCTACCTGGCGGGCGTGGCCGCCGGGCGCATGACGCAGACCCATGTGGCCGGTTATGTAGCGGGCTTCCCGATTCCTGAGGTGATGCAGGGCATCAACGCTTTCACGCTGGGCATGCGTTCCGTCAACCCCAAGGCAGAGGTCAAAGTGATGTGGCTGTATGCGTGGTTCGACCCCACCCGGGAGCGCGATGCGGCGATGACCTTGTTTAACCAAAACGTGGACGTGGTCGCGTTTCATACCGGATC
>CAJBMJ010000096.1 GCA_903954045.1 uncultured beta proteobacterium
AATTGACAAGTGCGTCTTTGTAATCCTTGGTTGCATACTGCGCATTGCCCAGCCAGAACAAGGCAGTGGGGCGGTAGCCACTATTCGGATAGCGATTGATGAAATCCACGAATACCACTTGGGCATTGGCAAAGTCACCTTTGCGAAACACGGCCAATCCCGATTCAAAATCCCGCTTTTCAGCGGGCTCTGCCAAAAACTCCCGACCATCCATAGTGACTTTACTAGGCTCGAGCTTTCTCAAACGATCTTCCAGGGTTTGTGATCCATCTTTCTGTTTGCGCTGCATCTCTGCCACATCACGCGACAGTTGTTCGTTTTGTCCTGTCAAACGGGCAATCTCCGCCTTCAGTGACTCCAGTTGATTCTGAAGCTCAATCAAGCTCCTTCGGAACTGCGTTACTTCTTCACTGGAACGCTTACTTTCAGAGCCATATTTTTGATCCGCATCCTGTTTATTGCTTTCAATTTTTTGACGCAATTCCAGAATGGCGCGCCGGGCCTCGTCATCTTCAAAGAGTGCGGCACGTGCGCCCCCTGAGGCAGAAAAAGCCAACAACGCGAAGCCAGCCGCGAAGGCCAGTCCCAAAAACTGCTTTCGTACAAACCTCATCGGTAGGAAATTTCAGCGCGACGATTTTTTTCCAATGCAGCCTCAGTGGAGCCGACTGCCGCCGGCTTTTCCTTGCCAAAGCTCACCGCTTCGATCTGGGACTCGGCTACACCCAAAAGGGTCAGAGCCCGACGAACAGCTTCAGCACGCTTCTGGCCCAATGCGATGTTGTACTCACGCCCACCGCGCTCATCTGTGTGGCCTTCTATGGCTACCTTGCGATTCTTGTCCGATTTAATGTAGCGAGCGTGTGCATCAATCACGGACTGAAACTCCGACCGGATCGCAAAGCTGTCGTAATCAAAATACACCACGCGGGTTGTTCCCTGCATCGCTTTGTCCTGAGCCGACGCACTCAAGTCCACCGAGGCCACACCACCTTTGCTTACACCACTGGCGCCATCCGGGTTGGTACCCGAGCTAACTGCAGAGCCGCTTTTATCCTCTACAGGAACATCGTCGAGCTTGACGGACGAACCACATGCCGCAAGAAAGGCCGTCAAAGCCAACAAACTTACCAAACGCTTCATTCTCTACTCCTGTTGAATCGGTGATTATCTCTGCAATGGACCCCAGTCGGGTTCACGTATGTCCCCACCCTGACCAGCCAATCGTGCTTTGATCTTTCCGTCTAGCGTGCTGGTCATTAGGGCTTCCCGGCCTTGCTGCTGGGTGGCGTAAATAATCAAACGGCTATTGGGTGAAAAACTGGGGCTTTCATCTGCCGATGTATCGGTGATGGCATTGGAAGTTCCAGAAGACAACTCCATGACGTGAAGCTTGAACGCACCATTGATGCGGGAAACATAGGCCAAAAAGCGGCCATCTGGACTGACAGCGGGCGAGATGTTGTAAGTACCTGAAAAAGTGACACGGTCAGGGCTGCCACCGCTCACAGGTATGCGATAAATCTGTGGCGATCCGCCCCTGTCACTGACAAAATAAATCGTCTTGCCGTCTGCAGTGAATGTGGGTTCCGTATCAATGGAATTGCTTTGGGTTAGACGCCGCGGCTCTCCGCCGTTGGCATCAATCAGATACAACTGCGACCCGCCATCCCTGCTAAGGGTTACAGCCAGGGTTCGACCGTCCGGCGACCAGGCGGGCGCGCTGTTGGAGCCCTTGAAGTTGGCAACGAGGCGGCGTTTGCCGGTCGCGACTTCATGCACGTAAACCACCGGCTTGCGCGACTCAAAGGACACATACGCCAACTGGCTGCCGTTGGGAGACCAAGCAGGAGAAATAATGGGTTCGGCACTGTTAAGGGCGCTTTGCGGGCTCTCACCATCGACATCAGCCACCCAAAGGTTGAATGTTTTGGCTTTGGTGACGTACGCAATGCGTGTCGAAAATACGCCTTTGTCGCCGGTCAGCTTTTCATACACAAAATCCCCCACTCTGTGCGCTGCCAGTCGCAAATCGCCAGCACCGACCGCAAAGCTCTGGCCTCCTAACTCCTGGCCTCGAACCACATCCCACAAGCGCACTCGCACGTCGTAGCGGCCATCAGCCAACCGGCTCACGCTACCAGTCACCAGCGCGTCCGCATTCTTTTGCTTCCATGCGGAAATATCCGGCCGGGATGTTTCATCCAGTGTGGCACCCGCAGTGTCAACATTGCGAAACTGACCACTGCGCTCCAGGTCGGCCGCAACAATGGCCGCAATTTTTTGGGGAGCCAGGTTTTCGCCACGAAATGAAGTTATGGCTATCGGTACCTGCGTCAAACCGACACCACCGACCTCCACACGAAATTGAGCGTGGGAACTGAAGCTCAGCAGCAGCCCCACAATAAACCAGAGTGTTCTAGACATAAGTGCTCATTATCCTAGCTTCTTGACGACCATTCCGGGACGACCCAAGCTTTCCCTGTAACCAGATGTTGGCAAAATTTGCCCGCTAAGCATGCGTTCCCGCACCTTTTGCGCATTGACCGACTCGTGACCACGGGAAGACTCTGCATGCCAGAGATGGAAAACCTCGGTGGCCCAATAGCCATTTTTCCTGGTGAGACCCGCGTTATGCATACGAAGTACGAAATCGGCATCTTCGTGCCCCCATCCCACGAAAGACTCATCGAAACCATTCACTGCTTGGTAAGTTTCCCGCCAGACACCCATGTTGCAGCTTCGGATTCCTTTCCAAACAAAATTCTTCTGCTTTCTGAGTGAAAAATCGGGGAAACGAAATTTGCCCCCCAGCTTGCTTGCATCACCCGATAAACGCTTGCCCAGCCAGAAAGCCATCGATCGACCACTGAGTGGTATTTGGTCTGCAACGGAGGACTTCGTCATCTCCTGCGACAGCAACACCCGGCTTCCATTGACAAAACATGCTCGCTCCATCAATTTGCGATGCTGCCCGATGAAGTCGACCTCAGGGACACAGTCTCCGTCAAGTAAAACAATGTAGTCCCCGCTTGCCACAGAGACGCCCTTGTTGCGTATGCAAGCAGCGGTGAAGCCCACATCTGGATGCCACACATGGGTCACCGGCAGGCCTAAGCGCGCTGCGGCCGATGCGATTGCCGTCTGATGCGCGTCATTGGATCCATCGTCGGCAACAATGACCTCAAAATCGCGATCATTCTGCATTGCCAGCCCTTTGAGAACCAGGCTAAGCGCTTCGCTACGGTTATAGGTAGTGATGACGACGGATATCAAGGCGAATGGAGGATTTTGGAATAGACTACTTTGGACACAGGGTGCGGCTGTCTGGCACCCATTCTCGCGAATCGTAGCACCATCAATGCCCAAAGTTTCTGTCTACATCATTGCCTTTAACGAAGCCGAAAAAGTTCGAGCAACCATTGAAAGTGCGCAATGGGCAGATGAAATTGTCGTCGTTGACTCCTGGAGCACCGATAACACCACTGAAATAGCCCAAGCCCTTGGTGCTCGCGTTGTTCAAGTGCACTTCAACGGCTTCGGTGATCTGCGCAATCATGCGATTGAGGCTTGCTCCCACCCCTGGATTTTTAGTCTGGATGCCGACGAAAGATGCACCCCAGAAGTTGCAGCGGAGATACGCAGCATCATTCAAGATCCCAATGCACTGGATGCGTACTGGACTCCTAGGCGCAACTTCTTCATGGGCCGCTGGATTCGGTATTCTGGCTGGTACCCCAACTACCGGCAGCCCCAACTGTTTCAGAAGGGCCGGATGCGCTACGACCTCAAACCGGTCCATGAAGGCTACATTCTTGAGTCAAGCAAGCCCTTGGGCCATATGCAAAATGCCATCTGGCAGTTTCCATTCAAGAACATGGCCGAAGTCATGCACAAGGCCAACCGTTACTCCACCTTGGGTGCTGAAAAGATAAAGCACAAAAGGATCAGCATGGCCTCCGCTTTGATCCATGGAATATGGGCCTTTGTGAAGCATTACGTTTTCAAGCGGGGCTTCCTGGATGGGTGGCCTGGCTTTGTCATTGCCCTGGGTAATTTTGAAGGCACCTTTTACCGCTACGTGAAGGCACTGGAGATCCAGAAAGGGCAGGCCTGGAAGGCACCCGAGAAGCCGCCAGCAACCGGCGTCGGCAGATAAGTTTGCATCCAGCGTACGGTCTTTCAAAGCCCCCCATGCCCACCGCCTCAGACTCTCATTCCACATGGAGCTTCCGACTGGGGGTCGTTTGCCTTGTCGCAGTGGCAGTCAGTCTGCCCATGGCGTGGATCAGCCTTTCCAAGGCTCTTCTTTTCGTTTCGGGCGCCGCTTATGTGCTCGTGGGTAGGTTCGGCCAGGCAGTCTACGAGCCCCTCCATGGTCTGCGCTTGCCCCGCATTGTTCTATTGGCTTTATCAGTTTTCGCTATCAGCCTGTGGTGGACCGCAGTAGATCTCGAATTTGCGCTAAGTATTTTCGTCAAACACAGCAAACTTCTCACCATACTTTTGCTGATTAGCTTGATCCGAACCCCCAGGGAAGCACGATATTCCATCTACGCCTTTGCGGCGGGTCAGCTGTTTGTATTGGTCTGTTCCTGGCTATTGGGCATGGGAGCGTCCCTACCTTGGGTAATGAACGACCAGGACCAAAATACACGCTATGTCGTGTTTGCTGAAAGCTACCTGGATCAGTCCCTCATGTTCAGTATTTTGGCTGTGGTGTTCTGGCACCTGTCCAAGGAGAACCTTTGGCCCCGCTGGGTGGGCTTGCTGGTTGCTGCTGGTGCCATTTTGAATATCCTGATTCTTCTACCCGGGCGCACAGGCTATGTGGTGGTCATCGCAATGCTGACCTTGGCACTGATGTGGGCCATGCCAGCCCGACGACGACTCCTGGTGCTGGTTGTGGCGCCATTGCTTATAGGCATGGGCTTGTATCTTTTGTCGGGCCAGATCCGCGACCGGGTCAACCGGGTAGTTTCCGAAACCCAAAGTTTCGCTACCCAAGAGCAAAACCAGACTCCGTTGGAAAGAAACTCTTCGGCTTGGCGGCTCAATGCCTGGCGGCTTTCACTGATGGCTATTGAGCAGCAGCCCTGGCGTGGACATGGCGTTGGTAGTTGGGCACCCGCAATAAAGCAATTTCAGCCTGAATCGGCGACGCAGATTTTTGGCAAAACCCACTCCAGCAATCCCCACCAGGAGTATCTGCTTTGGGGCGTAGAGTTGGGCATAGGAGGCATATTGCTGCTTTTGGCGCTGTTGATTTCCGCTGCCAGCGATGCCAGAAGTTTCCAACATGGCCCCTACCGTGCATCACTGTCCATCGTGCTGACCATTGCGTTGGCCTGCCTCTTCAATTCATCTTTGTTGGACGACCTCATGGGCGATTTTCTGTGTGTCAGCCTGGGATTGCTTTTGGCCTACGGTCTGCGCACTTCACAAGCCCAGACGACCGCTGCCCGCACCGATTGATCAATCACCGTGTCGCTCGAATGAACGTCAATACGAACTCTCACAACGACAGCGTGCTACGCCGTATTCGGCGCTTCCTGCCGTATTTCGGTGTCAATCACAAGGGAACCTGGCTCATTGTTGCGCTCAGTGCCATTGTGGCTGCCGCAACTGAACCGCTGATCCCCGCCCTGCTCAAGCCACTGCTGGACCGTGGATTTCAGCAAGGCAAGCTGGAGATTTGGACGGTGCCGGTTTCACTGCTGCTGCTTTTCGGCGTTCGTGGTCTGGCAGGATATGTGTCGCAAATCGGTCTGTCCAAGATTACCAACCAAGGTTTGGTTGCGATGCGCCAAGCCATGTTCAACAAATTACTGGACGCAAAGCTCGATCTGTTTGCCAATCAAAGTTCGAGTGCACTTTCCAACACCCTGGTTTACGAGGTGCAAAACGGTGCCACGATGTTGGTCAATTCGTTGCTCAGCCTGACGCGTAACGGGCTGACCCTGCTGGCTTTGACCGGCTACCTCGTCTACCTCAACTGGAAATTGACGCTGATCGTTGCGGCGGTTTTTCCTGCGGTGGCATGGGTCATGCGGGTACTCACCAAACGCTTGCACGGACTGACGAAATCCAACCAGGAAGCTACCGATAGTCTGGCCTATGTGGTGGAGGAGAACGTGCTGGCACACCGGGATATTCGCCTCTACGGTGCGCAGGGCCTCCAGTCTGAGCGATTTGCCCGGCTGGGTGAATCCCTGCGCCACCTTGGAATGAAATCCACTATCGCGGGCGCAGCCATGACCCCCATGACGCAGATGCTCGCAGCTGTGGCTCTCTCTGCTGTGATCTCCGTGGCGCTCGTTCAAAGCGCCACCAGTGGTACATCAGTTGGCGGGTTTGTGGCTTTTGTCACCGCCATGCTGATGATCATTGCCCCGATTCGCCAGTTGTCCGAGGTTTCCAGTCCGATCACGCGCGGCCTGGCCGCTCTGGAGCGCGGTTTGGCACTCATTGAGGAAACTCCGAGTGAAACTGGCGGCAGCTTTACGAAATCCAGAGCGCAGGGTGACATTTGCTTTGAAAAGGTCAATGTTCGCTATGCCTCTGGTGCATCGCTGGCTATCAAGGCCTTGGACCTTCAGGTCCGTGCAGGGGAGACCATTGCACTCGTCGGCCCCTCGGGATCGGGCAAAACAACTCTGGCCAATCTGCTACCGCGTTTTGTAGAAGTCGAGTCGGGCAAGGTTCTACTGGACGGTCAAGACTTGCGCGATTGGTCTTTGAGCGCCCTGAGGGCCCAGTTCGCGGTGGTCAGCCAGCATGTGGTGATGCTCAATGCAAGCTTGGCTGCGAATGTGGCTCTGGGGCTTTCTCTGGATCGCGGGCGGGTACTGCAGTGCCTTCAAAGTGCCAACCTGAGCTCCCTGGTGGAAGAGTTGCCAGCTGGTATCGATACCGAAGTAGGGCACAACGCCACACAGCTCTCAGGTGGTCAAAGACAGAGGTTGGCCATTGCCCGCGCGCTGTACAAGGACGCACCGGTACTCATTCTGGATGAAGCCACATCGGCACTGGATACAGAATCTGAACGCGCGGTGCAAGATGCATTGCAAAAGCTGATGCGCAATCGCACCACCCTGGTGATTGCCCACCGGCTATCTACCATCATGCACGCTGACCGAATCGTGGTGATGGAAGCAGGGCAGATCATCGAGGTCGGCTCGCACGATGCCCTGATGCAACGCGGCGGATTCTATGCACGCCTGTTCCAGTTGGGCCAGGAAGGCTTCAACGCCTTGGAACGTCCTCAGTAACTCCTGCGCAGCAACTGGCATATAGGCGCTCTTGTGATTGAGCCACTTGCGACCATAGATGGCGCTTAGCGAAGGCGAGACCGTTGATCCGCAAGCGCGCATTCAATTCGGGTTCGGCGAACAGGCGCTCCAATGTTTGGGTCAGGGCGGGAACATCGTGAGGATCGACCAGAATCAGCGCATTTTCACCATCACGCAAAAGACCAGAAATTCCGCAAAACCGGGCGCTGCTCACGACCACAGGCAGCCCATGGGCCATGGCCTCCAGAACCACCATGGCAAAAGTGTCCTCACGCGTAGGGTGCACCAAGGCGTCAGCGGCCTGGTAGGCTGGCCCCACATCGTCCAAGGCACCCAGGAAAAACACGCGGTCCCGCATACCGAGAGAATGAACCGTTTCCTGATAGGCAGCGATGTGCGCAGCATTACCCACCACGGCCACATAAATTTCCGGGGGCAATGAAGCTACAGACTGCAGCAAGGTGTCCAAGCCCTTCTTGCGGTAGTCGTTTCCAACAAAAAGCAGGCAACGCCCACTGCGGGGCAAACCCAGCGCATCACGGGCACCAAGGCGCTCCATTTCACTGGCCGCGCCGGGCACGGATGCCACCCCAGGAGTCACCACAGACAACATGCCTGATGACTGCGGAAAGGAATCCAGCATAGTGACTTTCAGGGATTCTGAGGTGACCACCACGCATCTGTGGTCTTGGACTCTGTAACGCAGGTGCTCCATCCCGAGGTAGGTCAGCAGACGCGGGCTGGTGATCACCTTAAGCCAGCGCAAGGCCAATCGCACACCTGTGCGCCCCTGAAAAAGACTGAACCTGACAGGCACCACATGCACGGTCTGGACCTGCCCATGCCAGGTGTTTTCATGGGAATGCACGACATCAAAACCACGCCGTGTAGCGCGCCAGGTGGCCAGTGCAAACCAGATCTGATTGATCCACCGCGGGCGGGTCAATGGAGCTGCTATGCGATGGTAGGTAACGCCCTGCCATTCATGCTCAATCTGCTGCGCAAACACATGGATTTCATGGCGGGCAGCCAACTGCTCCACCAGTGCAATCGAATACCGCTCGGCCCCGCCACCAGTGGCTTTGAATTGGCGATTCAGAACGGCGATGCGCATTGTCCGAGTCAATTTTCCACGCTCATTTGCGATCTTCGTAGCTGGACAGCAGCTTTATGAGGAAGATTGGAAGCGTTGTAGACCGCACGATAGGAATGCGCGGCAGCGTGAAAAGGTCTTGCCCTGCGCGAGTGCGACCTCGCTGGGTTGTAGTCGAAGTCTGGTAGCCCGTCTGACGGACCATCGAAATGTGAGATTCACCGAATTGACCATACGGGTAGCAAAAACTAAGCACGGGTTGCCTGCAAACCGCCTCCAGTTCGGCCTTGCAAAGCACGATTTCTTCTCTAGATTGTTCATCAGAACATTCCGGCAGGTGCACGTGATTTCTGGTGTGGGCACCAATTTCCTGCCCCCCGGCTATCCACTGTTGCACCTGGTCAACGGTCATGAGCGGCGTCTGAGCAATTCCGACAGACTGGTCCCACACATTGGTTTTGCCCAAAAGCTGACTCACCACGTAACAGGTAGAGGAAAACTGGTACTTTTCGAGCACCGGTAGCGCATCAGTCAGGTTGTTCAAATATCCGTCGTCAAAGGTAATACCAACCACCTTACCGCTTTTTTCACCCGTCAGGTATGGTTGCAAGTCCTTCATGGAAAGACCCTTGAATCCCAGCATATTCAAGAGAGCCATTTGACGAGCAAACGCAGCAGGCGCGACATACAAACTGCGGTAGGGAGCACCTTTATCGGGCGCCAACGCAATCTGGTGGTACATCAATATAGGAATAGGCCTCGCCATACGAATTCTTACCTATTCAAAGCAAAACAATGTCGTACTGCTCTTGTCCCATAGCGGCCTCGCTTTGCAAGGAAACAGGCTTGCCAATGAACTCACTCAAGCCCGCCAGGTGCTGACTCTCTTCGTCCAGAAACAGCTCGATCACCTTGGGTGAAGCCACCACCCGAAACTCGCGCGGGTTGAATTGACGCGCTTCGCGCAAAATTTCCCGAAAAATGTCGTAGGCCACGCTGCGGGGGGTTTTGACAATCCCCTTGCCCTGGCAGGTCGGGCAAGACTCACACAGCATGTGCGCCAGGGATTCCCGCGTACGCTTGCGTGTCATCTCGACCAAACCCAATTGAGAAAACCCAGCCGAAGTGGTCTTTACCCGGTCGCGCGCCAGCTGTTTTTTGAACTCCGCCAGCACTGCTTCCCTGTGGTCATCGCGCGCCATGTCGATGAAGTCCACGATGATGATGCCGCCCAGGTTGCGCAAACGCAGTTGCCGGGCAATGGCCTGGGCAGCCTCGAGATTGGTCTTGAAAATCGTATCGTCAAAATTGCGGGCGCCTACAAAGCCGCCCGTATTGACATCCACGGTGGTCAGTGCCTCGGTCTGGTCCACGATGAGATAGCCACCGGATTTCAGGTCAACGCGGCGGGCCAGTGCCTTGGCGACTTCCTCGTCGATCGCGTAGAGGTCAAAAATCGGGCGCTCGCCCCGGTAGTGGTGCAGTTTGTCTGCAGCCATGGGCATGAACTCCGCACCAAAAGCCTTCAGGGCCTCAAATTGCTCACGCGAGTCCACCCGAATGGTCTGCGTTGCCTCACCCACCAAATCACGCAAGACGCGCTGTAACAAATTCAGATCCTGGTGCAGAAGACTCTGGGCGGGCAGCCGCACCGAAGCATCCTTGATACGCGCCCAGGCCTTGCGCAGATAGCCGATGTCGTCAGAGAGCTCAGTGTCCGTCGCGTCCTCTCCGTTCGTGCGCAGGATAAATCCACCGCCCTCTTTACCTGCCAGACTTTGCAAGCGATTGCGTAAGTCATCACGTTGGGCAGGAGGGATTTTTTGCGAAACACCAATATGGTCGTCCTGCGGAAGAAAGACCAGCAAACGCCCCGCAATACTGATCTGGGTAGACAGGCGCGCGCCCTTGGTACCAATCGGGTCCTTGATGACCTGCACCATCAGGGACTGCCCTTCAAACACCTGCTTTTCAATTGGGACGATAACCTGACTTGCTCGGGAAGCACTCAGCGACTCCCCTTCCGCCGGTGGATGCCAGACATCGGCCACATGCAAAAAAGCCGCCTTGTCCAGGCCGATATCAATAAATGCGGACTGCATGCCAGGCAGTACCCGCGCCACTTTACCCAGGTAGACATTACCCACCAGGCCACGCTCGAGCGTGCGCTCCACGTGCAATTCCTGCACTGCACCATGTTCAACGATGGCAACGCGGGTTTCCTGCGGAGACCAATTGATCAGGATGTCTTGTTGCATACAAAGCCCAGAGACTGCAGCGCTTGCGCGGTTTCAAACAAAGGAAGCCCCATGATGCCAGAGTAAGAGCCAGAAATGTGGCTGATAAAACCCGCCGCCCTGCCCTGCACACCGTAGGCCCCCGCCTTCCCCATAGGCTCTCCACTAGCCACGTAGTTGAAGATCTGGTCATCCGTCAATGGAGATAAAGTCACGCGTGACTCGCAACAGGCTTGCACATAGTGCTCGCCTGACCCAACGACGATTGCCGTCAATACCCGGTGGGTTTTCCCGGCGAGCGTTCGCAAAATTCGATGGGCATCCTGCAGATCCACCGGTTTACCCAGAATGGAGCGCCCCAGAGCCACCGTTGTGTCAGCACACAAAATTGGTGCAATTTTGCCTCCCGCCCTTGCCAAACGGGCACTAGCAGCTACAAATTTAAGAGCAGTCACCCGCTGAACATAGGCCCTTGGCGCCTCGCCAGGCAACACCGCCTCCAAAGACTCGGCATCCTCATCGGGTGTCGGCAACAGCAGTTGGTAGCTCACGCCAATCTGCTCCAGCAGCTCCCTGCGTCTGGGGCTTTGGGACGCCAGATAAATGAAATCACTCACGATGGTAGGGATGGTTGGCATTGATTGACCAGGCGCGGTAGAGCTGCTCAATCAGCAGCACCCGCGCAAAGGCATGCGGGAGGGTCAGGTCAGACAGGCGAATACGCTCATGAGCAGCCTGGCGAAAGGCGGGTTCAAGGCCGTCCGGGCCACCAATGATGAGAGCCACATCCGTGCCACCAAGCTGCCAGTCAGTCAGGCGGGTTGCCAGCGCCTGGGTGGTGAGGTTGCTGCCACGCTCATCCAGAGCGACGACACGGGCACCTTTGGGAATGGCGGCCTCGATACGGGTGCGTTCAGCGGCGTACAGGGTCTCGAGAGTTTTGGAGCCGCGCGGCTCTGTTTTGACCGCCTTGAGTTCAACCTTCAGTTCATGCGGAAACCGCTTGGCGTAATCGTCCCAGGCAGTTTGCGCCCAATCAGGCACCTTTTGCCCCACCGCCACGATCACCAGGCGCACGGGCTATCAGGCCTTGCGGGCCGCTGTCTTCTTGGCCGGAGCTTTCTTTGCGGGCGCTTTCTTGGCCGCCGTGGTTTTGGCGGCTGGCTTTACTGGGGCCGATACAACAACGGTTTTTACCGTCGTCTTCACCACCGGGGCTTTGCTGCTCACTTTTTTCGTGGGAGCCCTCTTGTCGGGAGCTTTGGCGGCCGCAGTTTTGGCCGCCGCTTTTTTCACCTGCGCTTTAGACGGGAAAGCCTCCTGAACACCCTTCTTGGCTGCGTTGGAGCGCTTCAAACTGGTTTCTGCCTTGGCGGCGGGCTTTGAGGGCTTTTGTGTTTCTGCAGCGGCTGCAGGCTTGGCAGCACCCAGCTTGAGGCGCACCGGTTTCTCACCCCACAACTCTTCAAGGTGGTAATACTGGCGAAAGCTTGGCTGCATGATGTGTACTACAGCTTGCGCGCAGTCCACGATGATCCACTCACCATTGGCTTCACCCTCGATGCGCGGCTTGGGAAAACCCGCCTCTCGCACCGCGTCGCGAACACTGGCAGCCAGCGCTTTGGTCTGCCGGTTACTGGTGCCCGATGCCACGACCACCCGCTCGAACAAAGCTGAAAGGTGTTCGGTGTCAAACACCTGAATATCCTGGGCTTTGACGTCTTCGAGTGCATCCACAATGGCGCGCTGAAGCTTTTGGGTGTCTTTTTTATTGGCAGTGGAAGTAGTCATCAGACAGATTGGTAGAGGTGATGTTGTTCAATATAACGCGCAACGGAGTCGAAAACCAGAGGAGCAACACTATGGCCTTTTGCCACCGACTGGCGGATTTCCGTCGCACTGATGGGTGCGATGGGCATTTTTAAGCGGACCAGACCTGGAATAAGTGCCTCAAGAGCATCAAATCGTCCGTAAACGCCCGCTGCATCTGCGCGAGCAGCTACACAAATTATAGCAAGATTCGGGAGCTCTTCCCATCGCTGCCAGGTTGGCAAGGCGTGCGCCTGGTCTTCTCCCAGCACCAGATGCAACTGGGCGTCTGGGTTTTCCTGGTGCAACTCGCGCAAGGTGTCGACCGTGAAGGAGGGGCCGCTGCGCTTCATTTCCCGCACATCGACCTCCAGCGGGCTCAGTTCTGCAAACGCCAAACGCGCCATAGCCAGCCGGTGATCGGCTGAAGTCAGGTTGTGGGCCTTGTGCCATGCGTGGCCGGTGGGTATGACATGCAACATGTCCAGCTGCAACTGGGAAATGGCAGTTTGCGCCAAAGTCACATGGGCAGGATGCGGTGGATCGAATGCACCACCAAACATGCCAATGCGCCGCAAAGGCGTAGCGTTCTTCATCACACCCAGTTACGACGCACCAAAAACTGCGTGTACAAATTATCTTCAGCCGAGCCAGGCTCGGGACGATTTTGGTAAGACCAGCAGGCGTGGGGCGGCATGGACAACAGGATGGACTCCGTTCGTCCCCCAGACTGCAAACCGAAGTGGGTGCCTCTGTCCCAGACCAGATTGAACTCAACGTAGCGGCCGCGTCGGTAAAGCTGGAAATCGCGCTCCCGCTGGGTAAAGGCCATGTCTTTTCGCCTCTCCACGATGGGCAGATAGGCTTTCAGGAAAGCGTCTCCCACCGATTGCAGCATGGAAAAGCTGCCGTCCTGCCCCAACTCGGAAAAGTCATCAAAAAAGATACCTCCCACGCCGCGCTGCTCGTTGCGGTGCTTCAGGAAGAAGTATTCATCGCACCAGGTCTTGAAGCGTGGGTATTTGTCGTCACCAAAGGGGATCAAAGAGTCCTTGCAGGTTTGATGAAAATGCACTGCATCCTCCTCAAAACCATAAAAGGGGGTCAGATCCATACCGCCGCCAAACCAGCACACCTCGCTACCGTCCGGCGCTTTAGCCGCCAGCATGCGCACATTCATATGCACCGTCGGCACATAGGGGTTGCGCGGGTGGAACACCAAGGAAACGCCCATGGCCTCAAAGGGCGCACCGGAGAGTTCGGGGCGGTGCTGGGTTGCACTCGGCGGCAGACGAGGGCCGGCTACATGCGAGAAACCACAGCCAGCGCGCTCAAAGACAGCGCCGTCTTCCAGAATTTGGGTGATACCGCTTCCCTGCAAGGGTTCGCCAGAAGGCTTTTGCCAGGGATCCACCAGAAAAGTGCCGCCGTCAACCGCAGCAATCGCTGAATTGATACGACTTTGCAGACCTACCAAATAGTCACTTACCTGGGTGGTCTGCATCAGTTTTTCACCGCTCTGTAACCAATATCTGTGCGGTATTGCATGCCATCAAACCGAATCTCCTGCGCAAGTTGGTACACCCGGGTTTGAGCCTGACGTACGCTGTCAGCCAGCGCAGTGACACACAACACCCGGCCCCCGGAGCTGCGCAGTTGCCCATCTTTCAAGTCGGTGCCCGCATGGAACACGCAGGCATCTTCTGCAGATTTAGGAATTCCGGTGATGACATCACCCTTGCGAGGATTGGCAGGGTAACCATGCGCCGCGATAACGACTCCCAGCGCGGTGCGCCTGTCCCACTGCAGTTCGACCTCATCGAGCTTCCCATGGGCACCTGGCTCCGTGGCGGCCATCAAAACATCCACCAGATCGGTTTTCAGACGCATCATGATCGGCTGGGTCTCGGGGTCACCCATACGGCAGTTGAATTCCAGCGTTTTAGGTTGCCCCTGCGCATCAATCATCAGACCGGCATACAGAAATCCGCTGAACGGTATTCCGTCTTTCTCCATACCCCTGACCGTGGGCAAAATGATTTCACGCATGGCCCGGGCATGCACATCGGGTGTTACCACCGGCGCAGGCGAATAGGCGCCCATGCCCCCGGTGTTGGGACCCAGGTCACCATCGAGCAGTCGCTTGTGGTCCTGGCTGGTGGCCAGGGGAAGCACATTCTTGCCGTCCACCATCACGATGAAACTGGCCTCTTCG
>CAJBMJ010000097.1 GCA_903954045.1 uncultured beta proteobacterium
GAACAGGGAGAAGGCACTGATGACCAGTATGCCGGTGAGGTAGATGAAGTCCTGGGGGTACAGGACGAGGTTGAAGATGTAGAAGCGTCTGGCTTCGAGGTCAAAGAGGACTGCCTGTCTTTGGCCCCATTCCAGCCAGGGTACTCCGTAGAAAACGATCTGGGTGATGAAGACCATGGCCCAGCGCCATTTGGAGAACAACCCCGAGACGCTTCGGGGGTAGATCTTTTTGTGGGCCTCGTACAGGGAGACCATCTCCGCATCCGCCCCGGCTGGTGCCTCTATCGGCCCTTTGTCCGGGGATTCCACTATCGGGATGACTTTGCGGGGAGCCGCTGGAGGGAGAGCCAAAAGAAGGCGCCTTTTCTTTTGACTTCTAACGCTTATTTGGCGTTGGACATGCCCCAAACATAGGATGCCAGCACATGAATCTGTGCAGGTGTCAACTTGTCAACTTGGGCCGGCATTTGGTTTACTTTTCCATTGTTGATCATGGCAGTAACCGATGCCTCGCCATAGCCATGGAGCCAAATGTCGTCTGTCAGATTAGGAGCGCCCAAGGCCTGGTTGCCTTTACCGTCTGCACCATGGCAGGCCGCGCAAGCGCCAAACTTTTCTTTGCCCAAGTTGGCACGAACCGAGTCGTGGGGACCACCTGAGAGACTGAGCACATAATTGGCAACATTTTTAACGTCGTCAGCAGATCCCACGGCAGCAGCCATGGGGGGCATTTGCCCTATGCGGCCTTTGATGAGGGTTTCAGCGATTTTGTCAGGCGTGCCGCCATGCAGCCAATCTGCATCAGTCAGGTTGGGAAATCCTTTTCCACCGCGGGCATCTGAGCCATGGCACTGAGAGCAGTTGTTCATAAACAGGCGCTCACCAATGGCCTTGGCCTTCGGGTCTTTGGCAACCTCTTCCACTGGCATGGCAGTGAACTTGGCATACAGAGGAGCAACCTCAGCATTGCCTTTCTCCACTTCCGCCTTGTACTGACCAGCAGAAGACCAGCCATATTTTCCGCCAAAGGCACCCATGCCTGGATACAGGGTGAGGTAAAGCGCGGAAAACACGATGGTGATAACGAACAGCCAAACCCACCAGCGAGGCAATGGGTTGTTCATCTCTCGCAGATCGCCATCCCAGACATGCCCAGTGGTGTTGTCACTGGATGTCATGGCCTTGGTCTTGCCTGTGACCCAGAGGAGAATGGCGCACGCCAAAATACTGACCGCTGTGATGCCAGCCACGTAAATTGACCAGAAGTTACTAACAAAATCACTCATTTTGATTCCTTATTTGGTGGATCAGTCCTGCTCAAAGGGCAGGTTGGCAGCTTCCGAAAAATCGGAAGCGCGCTTGCGGGAATACGCCCACCACACAATTCCTACAAAGGTCAGGAAACCGATCACTGTGGCCGCAGACCTGAGGGTGTTGATGTCCATACTCCGCCTCCCTTACTTCAAAGCCAAGCCCAGCACCTGCAAATAGGCGATGGTAGCTTCCAGCTCGGTTTTTCCCTTAACCTCTTCTGCAGCCTTGGCAATTTGCTCATCGGTATAAGGAACACCCACTTTGCGCAGAGCGCTCATGTGTGCGGGCATAACAGATGCGTCAACCATGTTTTTTTCCAGCCAAGGGTAGGCTGGCATGTTGGACTCTGGCACCACGTCACGCGGATTGATCAGATGAATTTTGTGCCACTCGTCGCTGTATTTGCCGCCAACACGGGCCAAGTCTGGGCCGGTACGCTTGCTTCCCCATTGGAATGGATGGTCATACACCGACTCACCAGCCACAGAATAGTGACCGTAGCGAAGCGTTTCAGCACGGAAGGGCCGAATCATCTGAGAGTGGCAGTTGTAGCAGCCCTCACGGGTGTAAATGTCACGCCCAGCCAACTGTAGCGCCGTATACGGCTGCACGCCCTTCAGTGGCTCTGTGGTGGACTTCTGGAAGAACAGGGGGACGATCTCCACCAACCCGCCAAACAGAATCACTACCAAGATCAGAACGATCATGAGGAAGTTGCTGGTCTCAACCTTTTCGTGAGAGAAGCCGGAACTGGATGAATTATTTGCCATGGTAATTTTGCTCCTCAAGCGTGCGCAACTGCGGCAGGAATAGTGACTGTTGCCGCGCGACCCGCTGTGGCTGTTTTAAGGGTATTCCACAGCATGATGAGCATGCCGCCGAGGTAAAGGAGACCACCCAGAAGACGGAACACATAGAAGGGATACGTTGCCTTGACGGACTCAACAAAGGTATATGTCAAGGTTCCATCAGAGTTAATGGCACGCCACATCAGACCCTGCATGACACCGGCAATCCACATTGCAGCAATGTAGATCACGATGCCGATGGTAGCTACCCAGAAATGGATTTCGACGGCCTTCATGCTGTACATCTGTTTTTGACCGAACAAACGGGGGATCAGGTAGTACATGGAACCCATCGTTACAAGACCCACCCAACCCAAGGCGCCAGAGTGCACGTGGCCAACAGTCCAGTCGGTGTAGTGACTCAAGGCGTTCACGGTCTTGATGGACATCATTGGGCCTTCGAAGGTAGACATACCGTAAAAGGACAAGGACACGATCAGGAATCGCAGGATGGGGTCATCACGGAGTTTGTGCCATGCGCCAGACAAGGTCATGATGCCGTTGATCATGCCGCCCCAGCTAGGTGCCAACAAAATGAGAGAGAACACCATGCCGACAGATTGGGTCCAGTCAGGCAGCGCTGTGTAATGCAGATGGTGAGGACCCGCCCACATGTAAGTAAAAATCAAAGCCCAAAAGTGGACGATGGACAGGCGATAACTGTAAACAGGACGGCCTGCTTGCTTAGGAATGAAATAGTACATCATGCCCAAAAACGCAGCGGTCAGGAAAAAACCCACCGCATTGTGACCGTACCACCATTGAATCATGGCGTCCTGAACGCCAGCGTAAGCAGAGTATGACTTCATGGCTCCAGCAGGGATGGCCGCGCTGTTCACCAAGTGAAGGATTGCGACTGCAAGAATGAAGGCACCGAAGAACCAGTTGGCCACATAGATGTGCTTGACCTTGCGGGTGCCAACTGTGCCGAAGAACACAACGGCGAACGCCACCCAGACCAGAGTGATCAGGATGTCAATGGGCCATTCAAGTTCAGCATACTCTTTGCCCGAGGTGAAACCCAATGGCAAAGAAATGGCCGCGCTGAGAATAACCAGTTGCCAACCCCAAAAGGTAAAGGCAGCCAGCTTGTCACTAAAGAGGCGGACTTGGCAAGTGCGCTGCACGATGTAATACACCGTGGAGAACAGAGCAGAACCACCAAACGCAAAAATCACAGCGTTGGTATGCAGGGGCCGCAATCGGCCATAACTGAGGAATGAGATCCCCAGATTTAACTCGGGCCAGGCGAGTTGGGCAGCGATGATCACGCCGACCAACATGCCAACAACGCCCCAGACCACCGTCATGATGGCGAACTGCCGCACAACAGTATCGTTGTACGTCGCCGCTTGCTGATTTGGAAATGCCATATTTACCTCTTCTTAGATTACTCTGGGACAAAGTGTCGTGTTGTGCGCTTGAAGATAGGTTGACCAAAATCAACCCTGTCTAAAAAACCTTAAATAAATTCAGGTTTCTTTCATGAATCTTTCAAAATGCGTTGGCCTTCGACCTCAATGTCTTCAAACTGACCCCTGTCGATCGCCCACCACAGGCCACCAAGTATAAAAAATACGAGTACGACCGACAAAGGGATCAACAAATAAAGAATATCCATGCTAACTCCGCTAAATTTTGGCGACTTGCAAGGGCAACCCACGCGCCAATCTTAGTGCATTGAGCACCACGAGCAAAGAGCTGGTCGCCATGCCCAATCCTGCCAACCAGGCCGGAAGCAAGCCAACTACAGCCAAGGGCACGCATGCCACGTTGTACCCAAGTGCCCACCATAAATTTTGCTTGACAACTCCCATGGTTTTGCGGGCAAGGCGAAGTGTTTGCGAAACGCTGGCAAGCTGGTTGCCCATGATGACGAAGTCAGATTGGGACTGCGCAAGCGGTACGGCCTGTCCAAAGGCGAAGGAAACATGAGCACCCGCTAGCACTGGTCCGTCGTTGAGTCCGTCGCCAACCATGGCAACGGTGCGTCGTTGTAACTGGAGTTCCCGGAGAAACTGAAGCTTGTCAGCGGGGGTGCATGCCCCCTTAGCATGGGCAATTCCAACCTGGCCAGCGACATGATCGACTGAGCCGGGATGGTCTCCGGATAGCATGTGAACCTGGAGGTCGTCCGATAGCAAAGCCTCAACCGTGCTGGCGGCGTCCGGGCGAACATGCTCGGCAAGTTGGAAGCTTGCCACCCAACCTTTGTCGTCGGAAAGGTAGGCATGCAGACCGGCACTTCGATCCGCCTGCTTGGATACATTGCAAAAACTGGCAGAACCAAGTTTCAGGCTGACGGTTTCTCGACCGCCCCCTGAAGCATTGTGCTCGCTAAGGCCCGTGACACCTTGTCCAGCGACTTCACTAGCGCTTTCACATACCCAGGCCGAATGCGCGACTTCTCCCGAATTGACCCGTAGTTGCGCTCTCCAGGTGTCCGCGATGGCCCTTGAGACCGGATGCAAAGAATGTTGGGCCAAAGACGCCGCTTGACTCAGTGCCTGCTCATTGCTGACTCCGGCACGGGTCTGTATTTCCACCAGGGCCAGTGCATCCTGAGTAATCGTGCCGGTTTTGTCGAACACAACGGTGTCGACTGCAGCCAAAGACTCAATAGCATGAAGATTGCGTACCATGACACCGCTGCGTGCCAGAGAACCAGCAGCAGCCAGCATAGCGGCGGGCGTGGCCAATGAGAGCGCGCACGGGCATGTAACTATCAGCACCGCTACCGCTACCATCATGGCGTGGCCGGGGTCCGTTGGCCACCACCATGCACACGCTGAGGCGGCTGCAATCAAAACACCGATCAAAAATGGTTTGGCCAAACGGTCGGCCAGCAGCGCACTTTGTGGCTTGGTAGTTGAGGCGCTTTCCATCAGGGCAACGATTTGCGCAAAGCGCGTGTTGACACCAACTCCGCGCACACGCATCTGGACTGTGCCACTGAGGTTGTGACTGCCAGCCACCACTTCATCGTTTATAGAACGAGGCAAAGGCTGGGACTCGCCGGTAAGTAGGGCTTCATCCACCAGGGTCTTGCCCTGTTCAATGACTCCATCGGCCGTAAAAGCCTCACCAGCTTGAACACGCAGAAGGTCTCCAACGACCACCCTGCGGGCGGCAACTCGCTCAAACTGACCCCCTTCGTTCATGCGCTCTACGCTATCGGGGAGGCGGTTCATAAGCGCCTCTAGAGAACCTGCGGTCCGGTCACGCAGTCGCAGTTCCAGCCAGCGCCCGGTCAACAGAAAAAAAACGAACATGGTGAGGGAGTCGAAGTAGACTTCACGACCAAAAATACCTTCGGGCTCGAACGTTCCAATGGAGCTCACAACAAAGGTAATTCCCATACCCAGTGCCACGGGAAGGTCCATGCTGACTTGCGCCTGGCGTACGTCGCGAAGCGCATTGCGAAAAAATGGACCACACGAGAAAAGCATGACAGGCAAGGTCAATACCCAGGATGCCCAGCGCAGCAAGGACTCCATTTCCATGGTCAGATCACCGGGCTTTGCAATGTAGGCCGGGTAGGCGTACATCATGACTTGCATCATGCAAAGACCTGCAACCAACCACCGCCATAGCGCTTGCCGGGTCTCAATGCGACGGCGCTCAGCGGCAAATACGTCATTGGCCGGTACTGCCCTGTAGCCAGCGCGCTGGACTGCATCCATCCATCCCGAGGGCCGAACCTGGCTGGCGGACCAAACCACTTTGGCACGTTGGGCCGCTGCGCTGACCTGGACCTGCACAACGCC
>CAJBMJ010000098.1 GCA_903954045.1 uncultured beta proteobacterium
TAAAGTCAAGTCGCTGGCCCAACTCATTCTGGTTCAGATCAATGGCGGTGCATTGCTACGAGACGATCTGGGTGACCTTCCCCTGATCTACCGGCACGCCTGGCCGCTGGCCAGCGCAGAGAGCTTTGATGCGCAGCTGGAATAGTCAGAACTCGGCATCGAGTTCGTCAATGTCGTCGGGTTCCAGTTTCGCTGCCGCCACCCACTCTTTCATGGCGGGTAGGGCCATGATGTGTTTGCAATAGGCCGCGCAGTCTGCGTCGAGCTTCACGTCATAGGTCAGGAATCGCGTGACCACAGGGGCATACATGGCGTCTGCCATGCCCGCCTGCTTGCCAAACAGGTAGGGCCCGCCATAGGTGGCCAGGCACTCCTTCCAGATCGCAACGATGCGGTCAATGTCGGTCTGAGCGCGAGACCAGACCTTGAAGTTGGGGAAGCGGGCCTTGATGTTCATAGGCAAGGAGGAGCGCATGGACGCAAACCCGGAGTGCATTTCACCGCAAATGGCGCGGCAGTGCGCACGCGCCTTGGCGTCTGCGGGCAGCAAATGGGCTTTAGGCTTGATTTCGTGCAGATACTCGGCAATTGCCAGCGTATCCCACACGGTAATTCCATTGTGGTGCAGAGAGGGCACCAAAATACTGCTCGATAGCAGCAGCATTTCGGCTTTCATGGCCGGGTCGTCGGGGGAGATCACCTCCTCGGTGAAATCCAGGCCTGCCAGGCGAGCCATAAGCCAGCCTCGCAACGCCCACGCGCCATAGTTTTTGCTGCTGATGGTCAGAACTGCCTTACCCATGTTCTTGCTCCTCAATGCCTGTGGTTTGCGTCACTACCGCGCAAGTGTCGTGCCAACCTTTTTTACGGGAGCCAGCCAACGCAGGGTGGCCCGCAAATTGCCTGTACAGGACAGTTCATGCCCAGTCATGCACCAGGAGTGCCCATCCCTATTGAGGAAACCTATGCTGTACCAGGCCTACCAATTGCAAAACGATTTGCTTTCACCTTTGCGGCTCTTCGCGCAAAGCAGTTCCGCTGCCCTGTGGATTCAGAACACCGAGAGCAGCTTGCTGCGCAAGCTCTCAGCGTCGCTGGATGTCTTCTCCAGGCTACGGCTTACCCACAGCAGGCCCCCGTACCTCATCGATTCGGTGAGCGTGGGTGAGCGCAGCTATCCCATCATCGAAGAATCCGTTCTCAAAATGCCTTTCGGTACGCTGTTGCGCTTTCGCAAAGGTAACTCCGATGACCTGCCCTACCAGCCGCCGGTCCTGCTGGTGGCCCCGCTCTCGGGCCACTTCGCCACGCTGCTGCGAGAGACCGCCAAAACCCTGTTGCAAGACCATGATGTCTACATCACCGATTGGCACAACGCGCGCGATGTATCGCTGAGCCACGGACCGTTTGGACTCGATGACTACATGGACCACATGATCCGGTTTACCCAAACCATTGGCCCGGGCGCGCATCTGGTGGCCGTGTGCCAGCCCTGCGTGGCAGCGCTGGCTGCAACGGCCATCATGGCGGAAGACGATGACCCAGCCCAGCCGCGCAGCCTTACGCTGATGGCAGGCCCGGTGGATTGCCGTGTCAACCCAACCGAGGTCAACACGCTGGCGACTAGCAAACCTATTGAATGGTTTGAAAAAAACCTGATCAGCCACGTACCTTTTCCCCACAAGGGCTTCATGCGCAGGGTCTATCCCGGCTTTGTGCAAGTGAGCGCCTTTATGGCCATGAACCCGGAGCGGCACAAACAGTCATTTAAGGACATGTACCGGCATCTGGTGGACGGCGATATCGCACAGGCAGACAGCATTCGCAGCTTTTATGACGAATACCTGGCGGTCAATGACCTGCCCGCTGAGTTTTACCTGGAAACTGTGGAAAAGGTGTTTCAAACCTACGATCTGCCGCTGGGAAAACTCCAGTACCGTGGTCGCACCGTCAATCCTGCAGCCATTCGCCGCACTGCGTTAATGACCGTGGAAGGTGAGCGAGACGATATTTGTTCAGTGGGGCAAACGGTGGCTGCCCAGGACCTGTGCAGCAACATTCGGCCCTATATGAAGACCCACCACATTCAAACCGGTGTGGGGCACTACGGTGTGTTCAGTGGCAAGCGCTGGAACCATCAGATATACCCCCGGGTGCGTGACATGATCCACTCCAGCGTGGCTTGATACGACGCGTGTTTTAGGCAGGGTAGTACCGGTCGCGCATGCGCTCGCAATAAGCGAGCAGTTGCGGATACTTTTGTGCGTGGTCCTTCAACTCGGATTCCACGGGGGCCCACAGCAAGTTGGCAATAAAAGCATAGGCGCAGGCGTCGAGCGAACAGGGCTGCCCGCCCATGATGTAAGGCTTGTCGGCCATGAAGTCTGCCAACGCAGAAATGTCGCGTTTGCCTATGGCATGTATTTCTGCAAGGCTGTGCCGCCCCATACCTTGGCCATGCAGCTCCTTGATGATTCCACGCCGGGCAATAGTCGGCACAAACCACTTCAGAGGTGCTGGCAAACCACCAAAAAAAGCTCCGCGTGTTTGCTCCCAACCCTGGGGTTCGACCCATCGCGAGTAGAGCACCGCCCAGTAAAGGTTCTCTTCCAGCAGTCGCTGGAACGCCAGCGCAGTGGCGCGCTGGGTGGTGTCCAGCCAGGCGTCGAGCGGATCGCCATAAGTGGACTTCAGATAGTCAATGATGAAAGAAGTGTCAGATACCGTTTTGCCCTGGTCAATTATGTAGGGCATCTTGCCTTTGGGGGCCTTCTGCAAATGCTGCAGTTTTGCACTGGGTATTTCAAACTCAATATCGGCCATGCGCAGATAGGTCTCCAGCTTCATGCAAAACGGGCTTGCATTGGGCAAGCCAAAAGCAGGAGCAAACTGAAAAAGCTCAATCATGGTGTCTACGCCGCGCAAGTGACCTGGTCGCGCCCGGCCTGTTTGGATTTGTAAAGAGCGGCGTCCGCACGCGCAATCAAGTCCTGCGCGTCATCACCGGCCTGCATGGCGGCCACACCACCAGAAATACTGACCGTCAAGACCACTTGCTGGGTTCTGCGGTCCCGAATCTTCATGGCCTTGGTTCTCTGTCGCACCGTATCTGCCACTTTCATACTTTGCTCGATCGTGCAATGGGGCAGCAGAATGGCAAACTCTTCCCCACCATAACGCGCCACCGAATAGTTCTTGTCGGACACACTTAGGCGCAGCACCTCGCCCAAGGCCTGAATGACCCGGTCCCCCATCACATGGCCGTGGGTGTCGTTGACTTTCTTGAAATGATCAATGTCGAGCATGACCAGGCAGTGGGCACTGTCGGGCGACGGTGGCTGGTCCAGCAGTGAAGCCAGCATGCGGTCAAAGCCCTTGCGGTTGAGCACCTGGGTGAGCGGGTCCAGCGTGGCTTCGTCACGCGCCCGAACCAAATCCGACTGGAGGCGTTGAATTTCCTGCCGATGGGCTAGTACCTGTGCCTGCAGCTCCTGAGCGGAGCTTTGCATTTGCACGGTACTGGCCAAAGTCGCAGCCACATGGGACGCGATGGCGGGTGCATCGTTGGCCTGCAATACCTCCGTCAGGCCAGAGAGTTGCTCACCAAATGCCCCGGCATGTTCACCCGTTCGGGAGGCACTTTCGGACATGCCAGTCATCATGCGCTGCAATTCGCCGGTAATGCGCTGCATGGCCTCCTGGTCCACTTCTGCCACAAACTCCTGGTACAGGCGCACGACGGTGGCATCTGTGAGGCGGGGCTCGGTCTGCATGGCGCGCTCTATGCCCTGGGTCAGGCGCATATTGGTACCGGCAGCGAATTCGTACCAAACCGCAAAGGAAACCGGATGAAATGGAGCATCGTGCTGCCCCAGCAGGGTCAGGACTTTGCGCAGCAATTCAGCGCTTTGTTCTTTTGTTTCTGTATATCTCAAGGCTTGTCTCCAACGGTTCGCCAGCGCATTTATCCAACGTGGAGCACATAATAGCGCCGCCGCAGGATTTGTTCGCCATTTCCTAAGTTTGCTATCTATTCAAGAGCGCTTTGTGCAAGCACACCAAGGGGTAGCAATCGTTTTTTCATGCAAAGAACGGCTTTGTCCTTACTCAGCAGCATAGCGCGATGGGCCACTGCCAAGTCAATGAATTTTTGATCGTCCGAATCTTTGCAAGTCACGCTCGCCTTGGGAGGCACCAACTCGAGCCGGGCCATCGCGTCAAAACGCTGCAACACCTGCTGCACGCTGACCTGGTGATGTGCCAGACTTTTGCAGATCTGGGGGTAGGCCAGAACCTGCTCCAGTTCGTCTCGCATGGCCTGTGTTGCCAGCCATTGCAGGCGGCCCCGTTGCAATGCCAACCCCAGAGGAATACACGCAACATCTCCAAATACGAACAAATCCAGGACGATGTTCGTATCCAGAACAATGCTGTTCACACGTCGCCTTTGTCAGCCTTCGCGGGCTTGGCAGGCATCTTGCCCGCCACCATGTCAAATTTGAAAAGGCGGCACTCCAGCGGGCCGTTCCACATCGGTACCCGGCGCGACTCTTTCAGTCGCATCTTGCCGGGCAGTTTGAGATCAGGGGTGAGCACCCAAGCCGTCCAGCCCGAGAAGTTTTTCTTCCAGTGCGTGGCCAACTGGCTGAAAAACTCGCCGCCATCTTCGGTTTGCGCAACCTCCCGCGCGCCAAAGCGGGCTTCGTGCGCCGTACCAGCGACACCGCCTACGTCAATACGCTCTCCGTAAGGCGGATTGAGCACCATCACGCCGCCACCTTCAATGGGCGGCATGCGCTGCAAGGCGTCGCCCCCCCGGAACTCGATCACGTCAGCCACACCCGCGCGTTCGGCATTGCGCTGCGCGAAGTCCACCATGCGGTGCGAAACATCGCTGCCATAAATCAGTGCCTTTTGGCCGGGTTCCGGCTTGACGACGGCATCAGCAGCTTCTTTTTTGATAGCGGCCCAGACATGCGGCTGAAACGGCACAAACTTCTCAAAGGCAAACCGCCGCAGCGATCCCGGGGCGATATTGCAAGCCATTTGCGCCGCCTCGATGGCAATGGTGCCGCTGCCGCAACAGGGGTCGTACAGCGGTTGCAAGTCATCATCTCCATCGGCCCAGCCGCTAGCGGCAAGCATGGCGGCGGCCAGCGTTTCCTTGAGCGGAGCATCGCCTTTGTCCTCGCGCCAGCCGCGCTTGAACAGGGGTTCGCCGGAAGTGTCGATGTACAGCGAGCAGGTGTCGGTGGTGAGGTGGGCGAAGATCCGCACATCAGGCCACTGGGTGTTGACATCGGGCCGCACACCATGGGCCTTGTCCCGAAAACGGTCACACACCGCGTCCTTGATTTTCAGGGCCGCGAAGTTCAGGCTGTTAAGCGGGCTATGTTGGGCAGTCACCTCCACCTTGATGCTCTGCTTGGGCGTGAACCACACCTCCCAAGCCACCTCCATGGCAGCCCGGTAGAGGTCCTGCTCGCTGCGGTATTCGGTGTAGGAGAGTTGCACCAGCACGCGCTGTGCCAGGCGGCTGTGCAGGTTGAGGCGCAACACATCACGCCAGGTAGAGCGCGCCATCACGCCGCCGCGCCGCGTCAGCAGGTCTTCCCCCATCAAGCCGGTGAGGCCGTGAACCTCGTGTGCCAGATAGTCTTCCACGCCAGCGGCGCAGGGCAGAAAAATTTGAAGTTGGTTCATAGCGCCTTACGCAGGGAAGCGGGGGCAATCTTGAGCCCCTCGCGGTACTTGGCCACGGTGCGCCGGGCACATTCAATGCCTTGTTCCTTGAGCATTTCCGAGATCTGGTTGTCGCTCAAAGGCTTTTTGGCATTCTCGGCGGCAATGAACTGCTTGATGAGCGCGCGCACTGCCGTGCTGGACGCATTGCCGCCCGTATCGGTGCCCAGGCCGGAGCCGAAAAAATACTTCAGCTCAAAGGTGCCAAAGGGCGTGGCCATGTACTTTGCGGTGGTAACCCGGCTGATGGTGGATTCGTGCAAGCCCAACTCGTCGGCAATTTCCCGCAGAACCAGGGGGCGCATCGCCAACTCGCCATGGGTAAAGAAACTCTTTTGTCGCTCCACGATGGCCGTGCTGACCCGCAATATGGTGTCAAACCGCTGCTGGATGTTCTTGATGAACCAGCGGGCCTCCTGCAGGCGCTGCTGCAGGGCCGCGTGGCTGGCGCTGTCTTTGCCATTGCCCCGATGGTTGCGCAGCACGTTGGCGTAAATGTCATGCACCCGCAGTCTGGGCATTACTTCGGGGTTGAGTTGTACCCTGAACTTGGGCTGCAAACCGCCGCCAGGCTTGCTCAGGGGCACGACCAGCACATCGGGCACCACGATGTTGCGCTCTACATCGATAAAGCGCCTGCCGGGTTTGGGTTCCAGGCGGGCAATCAGCGCAATGGCCTCGCGCACCAGCGCATCACTGCCTGCCCCCAGCTGCACCAGGCGCTTGATGTCACGCCGAGCCAGCAACTCCATGGGATGGGCGCAAATGCCCAGGGCCACGCGCCAGGCCTCCTGTTGACTGCCCTTGTCGTTCATCAGATGGGAGTCAATCTGCAGACGCAGGCATTCAGCCAAGTGGCGTGCTCCCACGCCTACCGGCTCCAGGCTGTGCAACAGACCCAAGGCCACGGTGAAATGGTGAACCAGGTCTTCCAACTGCTCTTCGTCCGCCGGATTCAGGCTGCGCGCCAGGTCTTCGAGCGTGTCTTCCAGATAACCATCATCGTTCAATGACTCAATCAGGAAGCGCAAGGCGGCCTGATCTTCGGCGCTTAAACGAAGACGCAAGGCCTGGCGGTGCAAATGGGCTTGCAAAGACTCGGCAGTTCGCGCCAATTCGGTGGCATCTGTGGCGCCGTCATCGCCCAGATTGTTGGCTCGGGCTTTGGCCTCACCACCCCACTCTCCGTCATCAGGCGCTGTATCAGTCGTGCCGTCACCTTCCCAATTGGGCCCCTCATCACCCGACAGGGGGGTGACTTCATCGTTGTTTTGGCTACTATCGCTGGTAGATGCTGCGTAATCAGCTATCGAATTGGGAGCAAACTCAGTTTCCCTGTCACCTTCGCTCACCGTGGCATCGGCCTGTGTCAAACCGAAGTCCTCACGCTCGGCACGCTCTTCGGAGAGTTCCAGAAACGGGTTGTCGTCGAGCATTTGATCCACTTCCTGGCTCAGTTCCAGGGTGGAGAGTTGCAGCAGGCGGATGGACTGTTGCAACTGAGGCGTGAGCGCCAGATGCTGCGAAACGCGAAGAGACAGGCCTTGCTTCATTACATTTTGAAGTGTTCGCCAAGGTAGACGCGGCGCACATCGGCGTTGTCCACTATCTCGGCGGGCGTGCCCTGCGCCAGCACTGTGCCGTCACTGATGATGTAGGCGTGGTCGCAAATACCCAGGGTCTCACGTACGTTGTGGTCGGTGATCAGAACCCCAATGCCTCGCGACTTCAGAAAATTGATGATGCGCTGAATCTCGATCACCGCTATCGGGTCGATTCCGGCGAAGGGCTCATCCAGCAAAATAAAGCGCGGCCGCGTCGCTAGCGCCCGCGCTATCTCTACCCGGCGACGCTCACCACCTGACAAGGCCAGCGCGGGAGACTGACGCAGATGCTCTACACGCAGGTCTTGCAGCAATGCCGTCAGGCGTTTTTCAATTTCGGGGCTTTTCAGCGGATTGCCCGCTTCATCACGCTGCAACTCCAGCACCGCCCGCACATTGTCTTCAACGTTGAGCTTTCGGAAAATGGAAGCCTCTTGTGGCAAATACCCCAAGCCCAAGCGCGCCCGGCGGTGAATGGGCATGTGCTCAATGCTTTGGCCGTCAATGGTGATGTCGCCCGCACTGGCGCGCAAAAGGCCAACGATCATGTAAAACGATGTGGTCTTGCCCGCGCCATTGGGCCCCAGCAGGCCAACAACTTCGCCAGTGCGCACTGCCAAAGATACATCCTTGACCACCTGCCGCTTGCCATATGACTTTTGCAGGTGGCGGGCTTCCAGGCTCCCCGCGGCGGATTCGCTCACTTCGATGACCCACCCAATGTGGTGGAGGGACGTAAGACAGCCGGGGGAGCCACCGGAGTAGCTCCCGACGTGGTGCTATCGGATTTGGGCGTCAGCATGGCGCGTACCCTGCCTGCTGGGGCGTTGGGCGTTCCAGACACGCCTTTGCTTGCGCCTCCATCGACCGTGAACATATCAGTCAGGTTCTCGTAGACGATGAGGTTGCCCGTAATTTCGTCGCCCAGGACAGCGCCCCGCAGGCGCCGAAGTTGGGCCTTTTTGATGAACTTGACGGTATCAGCCCGTCCGTCATATTCGATGCTTTCCCCTTCGCCCTCGATGAACTCATCAAGCCCCTCGCGCTTCTGGCGAAAAAAAGCAGGCGTCTCAGCAGACCCCTGAACCGTTCCGAACTGGTATCCATCCGGATCCTGGCGCACCTCAACCTGTGAACCACGGATCTGGATGCTTCCCTTGGTCAGCACGACCCGCCCGCTGAAAATGCTGACCTGCTTGAGGTCGTCATAGCGCAGGTTATCGGCTTCGATATTCATGGGCTTGTTGCGGTCGGCCTTTTCAGCGAACGCAGGGACAGAGGCACCCAGAATCAGGGAGACCAACATCACAGAGAAAAATGGGATTTTCATAAAGGCACGAAACTTGCTCACAGAGCATTGCGGCCATTGTACCGAGCCCTCGGCCTCATTCGCTTCCCGAGCGCATTGACGGCATCGAAATTAAGGATTGATCACTCCGCCGAGAAAGGGTCGGCCCCTGCGCTCGGGTCTATTGCGTTTCGGGCTTTACGCCCGAAATTCGCATGTCACGCGGTTCACGAAGCTTAAATTGAGCAGGTTCTTGCTGCAACTGCGCCAAGCCAGCCTCGTGCATGACTCTGGCAAGCGATAGCGGCGTATAGCCCCAACGATGAATCATCAGCGGGTCCCTCCATCCAGGGTCCCCATAGAAGACCCACATCGTCCTCTGACCTTCCTGCCCTGGCAGCGATCCGGCATCTGGATTGCGCAGGAATTCTTCGCATGCCGACTGCAGGTTGGGGCATTCCAGCACCATGCGGGCACCGGGCTTTAACACGCGCACCCATTCTTTGAGAATGTCGACTACTTCCCACCGCCAGAAATGTTCCACAACGTGTACTGCCAGGATCTCATCTGCATAGTCATTGGCAAACTTGCTTAGGTTGCGCACATCACAAAGCACATCTGGCTGCTTGCCCGCACGCTCCTGCGCCACATCTACATTGACATAGTCCGGCAGAATTTTGTCGCCGCATCCGAGATTGAGTTTGACTGATGATTGCTTCATAGTAAATTTCTTGAGCTTTCCAGATGACTTGCGCCTAAAGCCCCAACAGCATAGCGCTCCATTTTTCACCAATCCGGCCAATCTCATGCGCTGGTACCGGTCCGGTCTGCGCTCGAATCACATCGTTCGCGAAGGACGGCGGATTAGCAAGCAAAGCCCCCATTTGCTCAGAACGAATGTCAACAAACAGGGATTCGTGCTCCAAATAGGAGTCCAGTTTCTCGGCAGCCGTGGGAAGTCCTAACGCCAAAGCCGTCAACAGGCGGTTCGAGCTGGCGCCCGCTTTTCTCCTGTCAGCAGGATCCGACGGAATGATGCAGAGATCGCAATGCTGGGCAGCTTCGATCATGGTTTCGACCCCCCATTCGGCAGCATCCACCTGAAGGTTTAAGGGAATGGGCAAGGGCGTCGCTTGAAGGATCTTGATACCTTCGACGTTAGTCAAGATCAGTAGCTTTAATTCCTGTTGACTCTGGAGAACCGGAAGAAACTCAATCAGATACTTCAAATTGGAAGAGTGCCCAAACCACAAAATGCTCACTGGAACATGGGCCTCTTGTTTAGGACGGATAGCTTCAATTTCGATCGCATCCGGAATGACCTCTACGGGCCCCAGATAGGACTCTGCAAGACTCTTGCCAAGCAATCGCGAAGAGCAAACGCAAAGATCGGCCTGTTGAATTGCTTCCCGGTAAAAAAACGACATCGGCGTCTCCACCCTCAGATGGTCGTCGGTGTAATCCAATACGAGCTTTCCACCGCGCTCCCGAAACCGACGGATCTGCTCTAACCAATTGCCGGAGCGTTGGATCACATCGGCGGCTCCAATTTTTCCGACGATACAAAGATCACTGCCCTGCGCAATCTCGTCGCCCAGGGTTAAGCGCCCCGCAGAAGGCGACAGTGAAGACAGCAACGCACCAGCTCGCAAACGCACACTGGCCATGTTGGCACCCCGGATCTGACGAATATCGTCAAACCTGTAAGGCGATAGCCAATGGATCTGGCGCATTTCAGCCAAGGCCGCGTGACCGATCAGCCTTCACGCCGCGACCGTCGATCTAAGGCTCTCGATCCGCAGCTCAACAACTAGCCGTCTGCGTTGATTTTGGTAATCAGCGTTTGCAGCACGGCCTGGGCCTGGTCATTGGCAACCTGGCAGGTACCAGCATTTTCGTGCCCACCACCGCCATGGGTCAGCATCAAGGCACCAATGTTGGTGCGCGACGTGCGGTTGGTGATTGATTTTCCAGTGGCAAACACGGTGTTCTGCTTCTGTACGCCCCACAACACGTGAATAGAGATGTTGGTTTGGGGAAACAAGGCGTAAATCATGAAGCGGTTGACCGCGAAAATGGTTTCTTCCTCGCGCAAATCCAGCACCAGCAAATTGTTATGCACAGTGGAGCAACGCAGCAACTGCTCCTTTGCCTTGGTGGCATGGTCAAAGTACAGCTCAACACGCTCAACTACATCCGGCAGTTGGAGGATTTCTTCAATGCCATGGCTGCGACAGTACTGAATCAGGTCCATCATGAGCTGGTAGTTGCTAACCCTGAATTCGCGGAAACGGCCCAGGCCGGTGCGTGAATCCATCAGGTAATTCAGCAACACCCAATCCTTGGGCTCCATGATTTCCTCATGGCTGAAGCGTGCTGAGTCGCTTTTGTCGACCGCCACCATCATGTCATTGAAGCGGGCAGGAAACCGCTTCTCTCCGCCGTAGTGGTCGAAGACCACGCGCGCAGCGGAGTCGGCGTCGGGCAGGATGATGTGGTTGGGACGCTCGCCCGTATTGCGAACGGCTTCTGAAGCGTGATGGTCAAACGCCAGATGCACGCCATGCACATAGGGCAGATTGGTGGTGATGTCGCGGTCGGAAATTTCTATTTTTCCGTCCTGCATATCCTTGGGATGGACAAACTTGATCTCGTCAATCAGGTCCAATTCGTTGAGCAGCACCGCGCACACCAGGCCATCGAAATCGCTACGGGTAACGAGCCTGAACTTGGTATTTGCCATGGGGTCTCCACAAATAGGTTTGAATTGAACCCATTCTAGCCCGACCCAAGGACGA
>CAJBMJ010000099.1 GCA_903954045.1 uncultured beta proteobacterium
CACGACATACTGGAACAGTTAGAGGCCAAGCGCGAACTGGCGCGCATGGGCGGCGGCCAAAAGCGTATCGATTCACAGCACAAAAAGGGCAAGCTCACCGCCCGGGAGCGCCTTGAGGTGCTGCTGGACGAAGGCACGTTTGAAGAGTGGGACATGTTTGTGGAGCACCGTTGTGTGGACTTCGGCATGGCTGAGCAAAAGATCCCCGGCGACGGCGTTGTCACAGGTTACGGCATGATCAACGGCCGCCTGGTGTTTGTGTTCAGCCAGGACTTCACCGTGTTTGGCGGCGCGCTGTCCGAGGCGCACGCAGAGAAGATTTGCAAGGTGATGGACCAGGCCATGAAAGTGGGCGCACCAGTCATCGGCCTCAATGATTCGGGCGGTGCCCGCATTCAGGAAGGCGTCGCTTCATTGGGTGGCTATGCCGATGTGTTCCAGCGCAACGTGATGGCCAGCGGCGTGATTCCGCAGATCAGCATGATCATGGGCCCATCGGCAGGTGGTGCGGTCTACAGCCCCGCCATGACCGACTTCATCTTCATGGTGAAAGACAGCTCGTACATGTTTGTGACCGGCCCCGAAGTGGTCAAGACCGTGACCCACGAAGAAGTGACTGCAGAGGAGTTGGGTGGCGCCGTGACGCACACCACCAAGAGTGGTGTGGCCGATCTGGCTTTCGAGAACGACGTGGAAGCGCTGCTGATGCTGCGTCGCCTCTACAACTACCTGCCGCTGTCCAACCGCGAAAAGGCACCAGTGCGCAAGAGCGGTGACCCGATTGACCGCATGGAAAAGAGCCTGGACACTTTGGTGCCAGACAACCCCAACAAGCCTTATGACATGAAGGAGCTCATCGTCAAGACGGTGGACGATGGCGACTTCTTCGAGATCCAGCCCGAGTACGCCAAGAACATTCTGATCGGCTTCGCCCGCATGGACGGCCAGACCATTGGCATCGTGGCCAATCAGCCCTTGGTGCTTGCTGGGTGCCTGGACATCAAGAGTTCCATCAAGGCCGCGCGCTTTGTGCGCTTCTGCGACGCGTTCAACATCCCAGTGGTCACTTTTGTGGACGTGCCCGGCTTCATGCCAGGAACCAGCCAGGAGTACGGCGGCATCATTAAGCACGGTGCGAAGCTTCTGTACGCGTATGCCGAGTGCACGGTGCCCAAGATCACTGTGATCACTCGCAAGGCCTACGGCGGTGCCTACGACGTGATGGCCTCCAAGCATCTGCGCGGTGACGTGAACCTGGCCTGGCCCAACGCCGAGATCGCGGTGATGGGAGCCAAGGGCGCGGTGGAGATCATCTTCCGTGAAGACAAAGGCGACCCTGAGAAGCTGGCCGCCAAGGAAGCAGAGTACAAAGCCCGTTTTGCAAACCCGTTTGTGGCTGGCGCCCGCGGCTTTATCGACGACGTGATCCTGCCCCACGAGACGCGCAAACGCATTTGCCGTTCCTTGGTCATGCTCAAGGACAAGAAGCTGGAAAACCCCTGGCGCAAGCACGGGAACATTCCGCTGTAACTGCCATGTTTACGGCCTTCGTCTCTTTTCTCGCTGGTACGGGTTGCCCGGACGTTTTGCTCCGTGTCCCCCGGCCTTCGGCCTCCTCCTTTACCTGCGCAAAACGCCCAGGCAATCCGTTCCTGGACATTCGTCACTCCAGCGCGAGAGCCAAAGCCATTGCTTCGCAGCATCAGGGTAGGGGTGCACGCCAAAGTGAGGTAAAGGGGGAGGGCGTAGCCCGGAGGACACGAACGGCGGCGTGTACTCCTGCCCTGTTGCGGGCTCAGCAAGCTGCCGATGGACGCAAATCCAATTTCGAACCGAATACCGATATTCGCTGACCAAATAAAGTTAGGAAACCTATGTTCACCAAAATACTGATTGCAAACCGTGGCGAAATTGCCTGCCGCGTTATCGCCACCGCCCGCAAAATGGGCATCAAGACCGTTGCGGTCTATTCCGATGCCGACAAGGAAGCGCGCCATGTTCAACTGGCAGACGAGGCCGTCAACATTGGCCCCGCACCCAGCCGCGAGAGCTACCTGCTGGCTGACAAGATCATTGCGGCATGCAAGCAAACCGGCGCACAGGCCGTGCACCCTGGCTACGGCTTTTTGAGCGAGAACGCAGAGTTCTCCAAGCGCGTGGAAGAAGAGGGCATCGCCTTTATCGGACCCAAGCACTACTCCATTGGCGCCATGGGCGACAAGATCGAGTCCAAGAAGCTCGCCGGTGCGGCCGGGGTGAACTGCATCCCTGGTGTGAACGATGCTATCGAAACGCCAGAGAAGGCTGTTGAGATTGCCAAAAGCATTGGCTACCCTGTGATGATCAAGGCCTCTGCGGGCGGCGGCGGCAAGGGGTTGCGGGTGGCCTTTAACGACAAGGAAGCCTTTGAAGGCTTTACCTCCTGCCGCAACGAAGCTCGCAACAGCTTTGGAGATGACCGCGTGTTCATCGAGAAGTTTGTCGAGGAACCCCGCCATATCGAGATCCAACTTATTGGTGACTCCCATGGAAACGTGCTGTACCTCAACGAGCGCGAATGCTCTATTCAGCGCCGCCACCAGAAGGTGATTGAAGAGGCGCCCAGCCCCTTCATTTCGGACGCAACACGCAAAGCCATGGGCGAGCAGGCCGTGGCCCTGGCCAAGGCAGTGAAATACCAGAGCGCTGGAACCGTGGAGTTTGTGGTCGGCAAGGACCAGAGCTTTTACTTTCTGGAGATGAATACCCGCCTGCAGGTGGAGCATCCGGTGACCGAGGCCATTACGGGGCTCGATCTGGTGGAGCTGATGATTCGCGTGGCAGCTGGTGAAAAGCTGCCGCTCACCCAGGCCGATGTCAAGCGCAATGGTTGGGCCATCGAGTGCCGTATCAATGCCGAAGATCCTTTCCGCAACTTCTTGCCTTCCACCGGCCGCCTGGTGCGCTTTGCGCCTCCCGAGCAAACCATGTTCCAGTCCAACATTCAGGACCTATTTGGCGTGCGCGTGGATACCGGTGTGCAGGATGGGGGCGAGATTCCCATGTACTACGACTCGATGATCGCCAAGCTCATCGTCCACGGCAAAGACCGTAACGATGCCATTGCCAAGATGCGCGAGGCGCTCAACGGCTTTGTGATTCGCGGCGTATCGAGCAACATTCCTTTTCAGGCCGCGTTACTGGCGCACCCCAAGTTCGTCCAGGGCGACTTCAATACGGGCTTTATCGCCGAGCATTACTCCAAAGGCTTTTTTGCTGAAGACGTCCCACACGACGACGCCAATTTCCTGGTGGCCATTGCCGCTTTTGTGCGTCGCAAGTCGCGTGAACGCGCAGCGGGCATCAGCGGTCAGTTGCCGGGTTACGCCGTCAATGCAGGCAAGGACTACGTCGTAGTGACGTTGGCTGCAGACGGCAAGAACCTTTACTCGGTGGTCCATGTCGATGAGTTTGTGGGTGAAACTGGCTCTGCGCGCGTCGAAGTGGGCGATAGCAGCTATGAAATTCGTAGCAATTCGCGCCTCAACGACATTGCCATCGAAGGTACCGTCAACGGAAAACTCTTCACTGCCCAGGTCGAACGCGGCACACCCAAAAACCCGCTGGCGCTGCGCGTGCAGCACAACGGCACCCGTATTGATGCTTTGGTCATGTCGCCGCGCATGGCCGAGTTGCATGCACTGATGCCCCACAAGGCGCCACCGGACATGAGCCGCTTTGTGCTCTCGCCTATGCCAGGCCTGCTGGTGGACGTGGCAGTGGTGCCCGGCCAGAAGGTGCAGGCCGGAGAGCGCGTGGCCGTGATTGAAGCTATGAAGATGGAAAACGTACTGTTTGCTGCGGCAGACGGTGTGGTGGGCAAGGTGCTGGCGTCCAAGGGCGAGAGCCTGACGGTGGACCAGGCGATTGTTGAATTCGTTTAAGGAAGCAGGCCATGGCGCAACGTCCCTTTGCCGTGCTGGGCATTCAGCAAATTGCCATTGGCGGGCCGGATAAAAAACGCCTGCAAAAACTGTGGGTTGAAATGCTGGGACTGGAGGTCACCGGCACTTTCAAGAGTGAAAAAGAAAACGTCGACGAAGATATCTGCGCCATGGGCGCAGGCCCCTTCAAGGTGGAAGTGGATTTGATGCAGCCGCTCGATCCTGATAAGAAACCTGCCGTGCACACCACACCTCTGAACCATGTGGGCCTGTGGATTGATGACTTGGCTGTGGCGGTGGAGTGGCTGACCGCCCAGGGCGTGCGCTTTGCGCCAGGGGGCATTCGCAAGGGCGCTGCAGGCTTTGACATCTGTTTTCTTCACCCCAAGAGCAATGACGAGTTTCCGATTGCAGGTGAAGGCGTGTTGATTGAACTGGTGCAGGCGCCACCCGAAGTAGTGAAGGCTTTTTCTCAGTTGGCCCACCCCGGCCGAAGCGTGTAAGCAGGCTAGTCCCCGCGCGGGGAGCTTTGCTCAAGAGCCCGAAGCCGCCTCGCGTTTTGCGCGGGCGCGCTCCAGGGCGGCTTCAATGATGGCGCGTTTCTTGTCCAAAACAGCGGGGTCGGTGTGCTGTGAATGTGCGCTGAGGTCCGCCAGCTTCATGCGGGCTTTTTCTTCGAGCCTTTTGGCATTCTCGTCCAATTCCCGCTTGCGCAGATAGCTATGAAATTCGTAGCGTTTTCCGGCGTTGGCGGCCTGTTCTTCTGACCAGGCATTCCAGCCGGTGGAGCTACCACTGGCGTTTTCTACCAGAATGCAGTCCACGGGGCAGACCGGCAGACATAACTCGCAGCCAGTGCAGTGGGGTTCGACCACTGTGTGCATGCGCTTGTTGCTGCCGATGATGGCATCGGTAGGGCAAACCTTGATGCAAAGGGTGCAGCCGATGCACCAGTTCTCGTCGATAAAGACCACGGTGCGTGGTCCTTCCACGCCGTATTCAGAATTCAGTGGGGTAACTGCTTGGCCAGTGACGGCGGCCAGACGAACAATGCCCTGGGCACCACCGGGAGGGCATTGGTTGATGGCGGCTTCACCGCTGGCCACTGCCTGAGCGTACCCCGCGCAGTCGGGATAGCCGCAGCGGGTGCACTGGGTCTGGGGCAGGGCATCGTGTATGCGCAGCGCAAGCGCTGCAACCGAATCTGCCCCCGGTTTCACTTCTTTACGGTCAGCCGCTTTGATGCTACCTTATTTGTAGCTACTCTTGCAGATTTGACGGGCGCTGGAACAGATTTTGTCGTGGATTTCTTGGCCGCTTTCATGGGCGAAACCTTTACCAAGGCAGTGCTTGGTACCACTTTGGCAGTGACCGGAACGCTGGCCACAACAACCGCAGGAGCTGCTACATCTTTCGTCGTGTTCACGACCACCAGGGCTGCAGTCTTGGGTTTGCTTGCACGCACGGCGGGCTTGGCCGCAGGACGGGCCTTTGGAGATTCGACCACGGTTTCACTATGGACTTCAGACTTGTTGTGGTGGGACAGGATGAATTCCTTGACCACCGGATAGACATGTTCGCGCCAGCGGCGTCCCGAGAAGATGCCGTAGTGGCCTGCGCCTTCGGCCTCAAAGTGGACTTTCTGGGACTCAGGCACGCTGCTGCAAAGACCATGCACCGCATGGGTCTGGCCTGAGCCGGAAATATCGTCCAACTCGCCCTCAACCGACAGGAGCGCTGTGTTTTTAATGTCCTGAGGACGCACGCGCTCTGGCTGGCCTTTGGTGTTCTTGACATCCCAGGTTCCGTTGACCAGGCAGAAATCCTGGAACACCACGCGGATGGTCTCGAGGTAGTACTCGGCATCCATGTCCAGTACAGCGTTGTACTCGTCGTAGAACTTGCGATGGGACTCCGCGCTGGAACTGTCGCCCTTGATCAGATCCTGGAAATAGTCGTAATGGCTATTGGCGTGGTTGCTGGGGTTCATGGCCACAAAGCCGGAGTGTTGCAAAAATCCGGGGTACACACGACGACCAGCACCCGGAAAGCTTGCAGGCACCCGGTAGATCACATTGTGCTCAAACCAGCTGTGGCTCTTGTTCATGGCCAGGTTGTTAACCGCTGTGGGCGATTTGCGGGCGTCGATGGGCCCCCCCATCATGGTCATGGACAGTGGAGTTTTTTCTCCACGGCTGGCCATCACTGATACGGCAGCTAGCACGGGCACGGTGGGCTGGCAAACACTCATCACATGGCAGTTGCCATACAGGTTTTGTACATGGCGGATGAATTCCTGCACGTAGTTCACGTAGTCGTCCAGGCGGAACACGCCTTCAGACAAGGGAACCAAGCGGGCATTTTTCCAGTCGGTGATGTAGACCTTGTGGTCTCTCAGCATGGTCTTGACCGTGTCACGCAACAGGGTTGCGTAGTGGCCCGACAGGGGGGCCACAATCAGCACGGCAGGCTGGTCCTTGGTCTTTTGCAAAGTCGCAGGATCGTCACTGAAGCGCTTGAACCGGCGCAATTCGCAAAACGGCTTGTCGATCTCTACGCGTTCGTGAATGGCAATGTCTACTCCGTCCACATCGATCGTGCGCAGACCGAATTCAGGCTTTTCGTAGTCCTTGCCCAACCGGTGCATCAGGTCGTAACTGGCTGAAATACGCTGGGCAAAGGGGTTTTGTCCTGCCAGAGATAGTGGGTTTCCATACACCTTGGCTGCAGCGAGTGCCAGGTCAGTAAACGGTTCCATCAATGAGCGTTGTGTTTCGTAAAGCTGGTACAGCATGGCAGTTGACCTTCAAAAAATGTTGCAGTGCAATATAACAGTTTTCTACGACTCAGGGCTGAGAGCTTGCCCTAAGAATTCCACGCACCATATTGCGGCTGTGGGCTCCGAAATTTCCGAGCAAATCTGCGATGGTGGCCTCGAGTCGAGCTCGGTCTGCGGGGTCGCGTCTGGCCAGTTCGGAGACCAGATTGATGCTGGATTCCTTCACTCCAAAGTCGAATTTGGGGTCTGAAACGTAACCTGAAGGCATGGATGCCACCAGGGTTTGAACCAGCTGCGGGCCTGCACTGGAGGACTGTGCCGCCACCACATCACGCAAGTACCGATCGGTCCATTCCGGGTAGCTGCGGTCCTTCTCGGGGTTGCGCAGGGACTTTTCAATCGCGGTGTCCTGCTTCGCCGCCACCGCTGCATTAATCAGTTCGGACTGGTATTTTTCCAGAGCCAGATGCCGGTTGGACAACAAAACCACCATATCGTCTTTCATTCCCGGCAATCCAGCCATGGCTAGCGCATTGGCTCCGATGAGCTTGAATGTGGAGTCTCCTGGGGCCAGACTGGCGTGGTAAGGCTGCGTCAGGTCCTGCACATAGTGCAGGGCAAGGCCCGCAAAGCGCCAACCCCAATAGGCGTGTCCGGTGCGAAAGGCCAGGGCCGACAAGGTGCTGTACTGATGGGCGCGCAGCTGCGGAAAAGTACGTTTGAGAAAGGGAGCGGCCAGCAGGAGCACTTTGCTTTCGTGCATGAATCCCATGTGGAAGGGTGCCTGCGTGGAGTAGGAGAGCGCGGGATTGCCAAACGGGAGGGCGCCAAAACCGTAAACCTTTCCCCAGTCCGATGGGCTGTCACTCCATAGGTTGATATCCAGCCCATAGTCAGGCTCATCGCTCGCAGAAGCCAATACGTTGAGTGGAGCAATGGTTTCACCCACCTTCAGCGACATGAACTTTTGTCCCAACACTGTCTGGTCTGCCAGCGTGTTGACGGCGCCGTGGGGCAGTGCAGCACCGACCGGCGCTGGTCCAGTGGGGTCGGGCTGATAGTAAAGTGCAAACTTGCTGTTGGGAGCGATTCTGAGTGCCATCAGGAAAGCCAAGCGTCGGGCGTCGTCACTGCGGCCGGGGTCGGCCTGAAAAGCCAAAATTGCGGGCCGGGGGGGGTAGTTTTCGAGGTTGGCCGCGGCCCAAGCTTCCTGACTGGCCAGCAGCGCTTCAACGGTTTTTTTCTTCGGCCTTGATAAAGCTTTCAAGCGTTTCCACTGGCACCGCTGCTGCATTGGCGACCTCCGGCATTCTCTCGAAGGCGCGGTAGGCAGGGAAACTGTGATTACTCCAAGCGAGTGCCTGGGTGGCGGCCAGCCCAAGTACCCAAATCAAAAGTAGTTCCAATTTCTTCATATACGTGCTCCTGTCCAACAGGGAGTGGATTATGCTGCCGCATGGCCAAGTTTTGTCAGTTCCTCGTATTTGCCTGTCTTCTGCTGGTGGCGAAAGCCGTGCCCGCGTGCGTCATTTGCGCCCCCAGCGGGGAACAGCCGACATTGCTTGCCCGTTTGCAGGCGGCCCAAGGCGTTGTCCTCGCGCTTCCCCAGCCTGACGGCAAGTCGGTGCAAGCGCAGTTGGCCATTAAAGGAAAGCTGCCCAGTGGTCCCCTGCCGATGGGGCCCTGGGTGGATGCACTGAGCACCCATAAGCCCCTCGCTCCGGACGACTTGATGTTAATGATCCTGCAGGAAGGCTCTGCCCACTGGTGGGTGTTGGGCTATCTGCCTGCCGCCCGTGCGGACTGGTTGCGCTGGGTGACAGGTCAATCCCGACTTGCGCCAGGCGAGGCAGGCACGCCCCAGCGCAACAACCGATTCGCGCAGGGACTTGAAGACGCCTATCCCCTGGTGGCCCATTCGGCCTACGACGAAATTGCCTCGCTACCTTTTTCCGCGCTGCGATTGCTGGCGCGGGAACTTGACCCTGTACGGGTGAGGCGTTGGGCGCAGAACGAGCAACTAAGAGCGCGATTTCCGCTGTACTACCTGTTGCTTGGCTTTGTGGGGAAGGAGTCGGACGCGCAACTTCTGGCTGACAGGGCTTTAGAACGGGACAGCAATCGGTCGATGCCCGAGCTGTCCGCCATGTTGGCTGCATTGATTTCCATTCGTGGGGAAGCGGCACTGGGCTGGATTGAGCAGTATTTCCTGCTGGAGCCGTCTTTGTCAGAGCCCCGTGTTCAGGCGGCGTTAATGGCGCTCAGTGTCCATGCCAATGAAGCCGGAACCCTTTCGAAAGAGCGTGTGGTGACAAGCTACGCCCGGTATATTGAACGCAACCCCCATCGGTGTGGATTTGTCGCCTCGGATCTGGGCAACTGGGAGCGATGGGAGTTCGCCGCTGCGTTTGCCAAGGCCTTGAGAGCGGGGAAGGACCAAGTTTTTTCCTCACGCTATTCCGTCGTGTTTTACCTGATCCGTAACCCACGCCCCGAGGCCAAGGCCCTGCTCGAAACGCTGAAAGTTGAAAAACTGCTGTAGTTTTTCAGCCTTCAGACATCAAGCCACTTTGGCAATGCAGGCGCAAACGTAGTCGATGTTCTTGCTGTTGAGAGCAGCCACACACATGCGACCGGTGTCCGTGCCATAGACGCCGAACTCGTTGCGCAGGCGAACCATCTGGTCTTTGGATAGCCCGGAATAGCTGAACATGCCAATCTGGGTGGTGATGAAAGACATGTCCTGCTTTACGCCAGCCGCCTTGAGCCCGTCCACCAGTCTTTGGCGCATGGCCTTGATGCGTACGCGCATCTCGCCGAGTTCTTTTTCCCACAGGGCACGCAGTTCGGGGTTGCCCAAAACTGCTGCCACCACAGCGCCGCCGTGGATGGGCGGGTTGGAATAGTTGGTGCGAATCACGATTTTGAGTTGCGACAGTACGCGAGCGGCTTCTTCCTTGTTCTCGCAGAGTACCGACAAGCCGCCAACGCGCTCACCATACAAGCTGAAGCTTTTGCTGAAAGAAGTGGAAACAAAGAAACTGAGTCCTGCAGCCACGAACTTCTGGATGACTGCGCCGTCTTCAGCAATACCGTAGCCAAAGCCCTGATACGCCATGTCCAGGAAAGCGGTGAGCGTTTTGGCCTTGACCACAGCAATGACCTGATCCCACTGCGCCGCAGTAATGTCGTAGCCCGTGGGGTTGTGGCAGCAGGCGTGCAACACAACGATGGTTCCTGGCGCAGCCGCGTTCAGACTGGCCAACATGCCCTCAAAGTTGACGCCGCGAGTAGCCGCATCGTAGTAGGCATAGGTTCCGACTTCGAAGCCCGCGTTGGTGAACAGCGCGCGGTGGTTTTCCCAGCTGGGATCGGAGATCAATACCTGCGCGTTGGGGCTAACTTTCTTCAAGAAGTCGGCACCAATTTTGAGACCGCCGGTACCACCAATCGCTTGCACCGTGGCGACTCGACCACTGGTGACGGGCTCGCTTTCTGCGCCAAAGACGAGGCCTTTGACAGCGTTGTCATAAGCCACGATGCCATCGATTGGCAGGTAGCCGCGGGCTGTGGGTTTGTCCATCATGGCTTTTTCAGCGGCTTGGACGCATTGCAACAGGGGCAGTTTGCCGTCGTCGCCGAAATACACACCCACGCCGAGGTTGACCTTGTTGGGGTTGGTGTCGGCGGCAAATTGTTCATTCAGACCCAGGATAGGGTCGCGAGGGGCCATTTCGACAGCAGTAAAGAGAGACATGAACGGGTCCTGTGGGAGAGGTTAGGGGAAACCCGGGATTTTAGCGGGCCCGAGTCTCAAGCCTGCTGTTCTTACAAACGGGCGCCTGAATCGCTCTGTACCAGCTCAGCCAGTTCCTGGGTGAGTTCGCCCGCCGGCAGGGGCTTGCAGCCACTGGCGTTTTGCCCGCTCCACAGCGGTGTGAAGTCGCTGCTTGCGCACGCTTCTGCCTTGGCGCGCAAAGGGGCGATGGCAGAAGTAGCCAATGGAAATGCCGGTGGTACCTGGCTGATGGGCCCGAGCTCACGCATGATGCGGTTCACGATACCGCGCGCTGGGCGCCCCGTAAAAAGATTGGTCAGCGCCGTGTGGCGGGCAGCAGGGCTCAGCAACGCCTGGCGGTGCAACGCACTGGTGGTGGCTTCCGGGCACAAGAGATAGGCTGTTCCAATTTGTACGGCGGATGCACCCAAGGTCATGGCAGCAGACACACCTTGGGCAGTGGAAATTCCACCGGCTCCAATTACCGGCACATGAACCGCTGCAACGACTTGCTGCAACAGGGCAAAGGTACCCATTTGGGTAGTGATGTCCTCGGTCAAAAACATGCCACGGTGGCCACCTGCCTCCAGTCCCTGGGCAATGATGGCATCGACCCCATGCTCCTGAAGCCATAGCGCTTCATCCAGTGTGGTGGCCGACGAAAGCACTTTAGAGCCCCAGGATTTAACCCGCGCAAGCAAACTCGGTTCAGGCAAACCAAAGTGAAAACTCACGACTGCCGGCTTGAACGGCTCCAGAATATCTGCCGCCTCCTGACTGAACGGAGCGCGACCGGGTCCATCGGGGATTGCGCTGAGATTCAAGCCGTGTTCCGCGTAGTAGGGGGCCAGGGTTTTGCGCCATACGGCCTCACGGTCTGGGTGTGCAACCGGCGGAGTATGGCAGAAGAAATTGACATTGAAAGGCCTGTCAGTGAGGCCTTTTAGCTGCACAAGTTCATCATGAAGCGCCTGTTGACTTAACATGGCGCAGGGCAGGGAGCCCAGACCGCCAGCGTTGGACACCGCCGCAGCCAAAGCGCTGCCTTGCACACCGGCCATGGGGGCTTGAATGAGGGGCAGCAGGGTGCCCAGGAAAGATGGTTTTTGCATGGACGGACTAAAGGCAAAAGTACAGACCTAGTCTACAGTCTTGGTTTTGCCATGCATTTCGCTCCGGAGGTTTCTCCCCTATGTCCGTCCCCATTCCGTTGGCCGTCGTAGCCTCTGATGACCCTGATCAGGTTCGCACGGGTACCTTTGTCCGGTTTCCGGACTCGCCCTTTGAGCTGTACCAGCCCTACCCGCCTGCCGGAGACCAGCCTGAAGCCATCGACAAGTTGGTGGAAGGGGTCACCGACGGCGAAGTGTTTCAGACACTGCTGGGAGTGACCGGCTCCGGAAAAACCTTCACGATGGCCAATGTGATTGCCCGGCTGGGGCGGCCTGCTATCGTTTTTGCACCGAATAAGACTTTGGCGGCCCAGTTGTACAGCGAGTTCCGCGAGTTTTTTCCAAAAAATGCGGTGGAGTATTTCGTTAGCTACTACGACTATTACCAGCCTGAGGCCTATGTTCCGCAGCGTGACCTGTTCATCGAGAAAGACTCGGCCATAAACGAGCATATTGAGCAAATGCGCCTCTCCTGCACCAAAAGTGTGCTGGAGCGTCGGGATGTGGTGATTGTCGCGACAGTGTCGGCCATTTACGGCATTGGACAGCCCGAGGCATATCACAAGATGGTGATGACGCTCAGAGCCGGCGACAAAATGGGCCAGCGCGACATGATTGCCCAACTGGTGCGCATGCAGTACCAGCGCAACGACATGGATTTCAGTCGCGGAACCTTTCGGGTGCGGGGCGACACCATTGACATCTTTCCGGCCGAGCACAGTGAAATGGCGGTACGGGTGGAATTGTTTGACGACGAGATCGAGTCATTGCAGCTGTTTGACCCGTTGACCGGGCGCATTCGCCAGAAAATTCCGCGCTTTACCGTTTATCCCAGCAGCCACTATGTAACGCCGCGTGACCAGGTGTTGGCAGCGGTGGAGACCATTAAGCTGGAGCTAGCGGATCGACTCAAAGAGTTTGTGAGTGCTGGCAAGCTGGTAGAAGCCCAGCGTCTGGAGCAGCGCACCCGTTTCGATCTGGAGATGCTGAGCGAGGTAGGACATTGCAAAGGCATCGAAAATTACTCGCGCCACCTCAGTGGTTCGGCTCCGGGCGAGCCACCGGCCACACTCACCGACTATCTGCCTAAAGATGCGGTCATGTTCCTGGATGAAAGCCATGTGCTCATTGGGCAGTTCGGCGGCATGTTCAACGGCGACCGTTCCCGCAAGACCACGCTTGTGGAGTATGGTTTTCGATTGCCCAGCGCGCTGGACAACCGACCGCTCAAGTTTGAAGAGTTTGAGACCAAGATGCGACAGGCCATTTTCGTCTCGGCGACGCCGGCGCAGTGGGAAAAAGACCACGCAGGCCAGGTTGTGGAGCAATTGGTGCGCCCCACTGGTTTGGTAGACCCTGAAGTGGAAGTGCGCCCTGCCACGCAGCAGGTAGACGACGTGTTGCAGGAAATCCGTATTCGCGTTGAAAAGAACGAGCGGGTACTCATCACGACGCTGACCAAGCGCATGGCCGAGCAACTCACCGACTATTTAACTGACAACGGCGTGAAAGTGCGCTATTTGCACAGTGATGTGGATACCGTCGAGCGCGTTGAAATCTTGCGAGACCTGCGTTTGGGTACGTTTGATGTGCTGGTGGGCATCAACCTGTTACGTGAGGGTCTGGACATCCCAGAGGTGTCATTGGTGGCGATTCTGGATGCGGACAAGGAAGGCTTCTTGCGCTCCGAGCGCTCGCTTATTCAAACCATCGGCCGTGCGGCCCGCAATCTCGAGGGCAAGGCTATTTTGTATGCGGACAAGGTCACGGACTCTATGGAGCGTGCCATTGGTGAGACCGAACGCCGGCGCAAGCGGCAGATTGCGCACAACCTGGAGCGGGGCATCACCCCCAGGGCTATTGTGAAGAAAGTGCGGGACCTCATTGACGGCGTGTACAGCGAGAAGGCAGGAAAAGAAGCCGAACGTCTGGAGCGCGATGCGCAGCAAAGGGCGCAGGTGGAAGACATGAGCGAGAAGGACATTTCCCGCGAAATCAAACGGCTGGAGAAACTGATGATGGAGCATGCCCGCAATCTGGAGTTTGAAAAAGCGGCCCGTGTGCGCGATCAATTGGCTATTTTGAAAGAGCAGGCCTTCGGAGCACCGGGGGCGGACAACCTTGTTTTTCTTGCTTCCCCTACGAAATAGTCGGGTATGCGACTGACGGGTCTATGTATCCGAGCGAAACACTTGGTTTATTGCTATACTTGAGCCTGTTAGTCAACTAAATGCGTTTCAAGGAGCATGCGATGCGTCTCACAACCAAAGGCCGTTTTGCCGTCACAGCCATGATTGACCTGGGTTTGCGCCAAACCAGCGGTCCGGTGACCCTGGCCGCTATCAGCCAGCGCCAGCAAATCTCGTTGTCGTATCTGGAACAACTTTTTGGCAAGTTACGCAGGCATGAGCTGGTGGAGTCCACCCGAGGCCCCGGAGGCGGTTACACATTGGCGCGCAAGGCCACCGATATCAGTGTGGCAGACATCATCGTGTCCGTGGATGAGCCGATTGACGCTACCCAATGTGGCGGTAAAGAAAATTGCCTTGGTGAAGGCGCACGTTGCATGACCCACGACCTTTGGGCATCCCTGAACGCGCGCATGGTCGAGTTTCTGGATTCCGTATCCCTCCAAAAACTGGTGGACGAACAGATCGCCAAGGGAGTGCAAGTGGATGACAAACCGGTTATCAAGCGCGCCATATCCGCCATGCCGGTTGTCAAACCCGTGCGCATCAACGCCCCGAACTCGGTGTTCGCTTTGGGCAACGTCTTTTCAAAATCCTGATTTATTGAGCGAATTGTTGGCCATGGACTCCACTCCCCACTTTCCAATCTACATGGACTACAGCGCCACCAACCCCTGCGACGAGCGGGTGGTGGATGCGATGGTTCCCTGGTTACGCAGTCATTTTGGCAATCCAGCCTCCCGCAGTCATGCCTGGGGCTGGGAGGCAGAGGCTGCAGTCGAAAAAGCCCGCGAGCAGGTTGCTTCCCTGATTGGTGCAGACCCCAGGGAAATAGTTTGGACCTCGGGAGCGACCGAATCCAACAATCTGGCCCTCAAGGGCGCAGCCCACTTTTACCAGTCCAAGGGCAAGCACATCATTACTGTCAAGACCGAACATAAGGCCGTTTTGGACACTTGCCGTGAACTGGAGAGACAAGGTTTTGATGTCACTTATCTGGATGTGCAGGACGATGGGCTGGTGAACCTGGATGTCTTCAAAGCTGCTATCCGGCCTGACACCATCCTTGCCAGTGTCATGTTCGTAAACAATGAAATTGGCGTGATTCAGGACATGGCAGCGATTGGAGCCGCCTGCCGCGAAAAAGGTGTCATTTTCCATGTGGATGCTGCCCAGGCTACGGGTCGGGTGGATATCGATATGGCGAAGCTGCCCATCGACTTGATGAGCCTGACATCGCACAAGACCTATGGTCCCAAAGGCATCGGTGCCTTGTTTGTTCGCCGCAAACCCCGTATCCGGCTTGAGGCGCAAATGCACGGAGGCGGTCATGAGCGTGGCATGCGCAGTGGCACCTTGCCTACGCATCAGATCGTTGGAATGGGAGAGGCCTACCGCATTGCCAAGGAAGAGATGCAGGTGGAAAACCTGCGTATCAAGGCGCTGCACGACCGCATGCTCCGGGGCTTGGAAGGTATCGAACAGGTCTTCATCAACGGCCACACCGAAAAGCGTGTGCCGCACAACCTGAATATGAGCTTCAACTATGTGGAGGGCGAGTCCCTGATCATGGGCATCAAGGGCTTGGCCGTTAGCAGTGGCTCGGCCTGTACCTCAGCCAGCCTGGAGCCCAGCTACGTTTTGCGGGCCCTGGGTCGCAGCGACGAACTGGCCCATAGCAGTCTGCGCATGACGATTGGCCGATGGACAACGGAAGCAGAAATTGATTACGCCGTGGATACCATTAAAACCAATGTAGCCCGTCTGCGTGAACTCAGCCCACTTTGGGATATGTACAAAGACGGAATTGATATCAGCACCATTCAGTGGGCTGCTCATTAAAGGAAATTGAAATGGCTTATTCTGAAAAAGTGGTAGACCACTATGAGAACCCGCGTAACGTTGGCAGCTTTGAAAAGGGCGATGACAGCGTAGGAACTGGCATGGTGGGAGCTCCTGCCTGCGGCGATGTCATGAAACTGCAGATCAAGGTCAATGCGCAAACCGGCGTGATTGAAGATGCGCGGTTCAAAACCTACGGTTGCGGTTCTGCCATCGCCTCAAGTTCACTGGTGACTGAGTGGGTCAAGGGAAAGACGCTGGACGAAGCGGCTGCCCTGAAAAACAGCCAGATTGCTGAAGAACTCGCACTGCCTCCCGTCAAGATCCATTGCTCCATCCTGGCAGAAGATGCCATAAAGGCTGCGGTGGACGACTACAAGAAAAAGCACCTGAACTGATATGGCTGTGACTTTGACGGAAGCTGCGGCGCGCCACGTTAGCCGTTACCTGACCAAAAGGGGAAAAGGTGTCGGGGTTCGCCTGGGGGTGAAAACCACCGGTTGCTCTGGCTTGGCCTATCAGCTGGAGTATGTGGACGAACTGGCACCAGAGGATGTGGTATTCGAAGGCCACGGCGTGAAGGTGCTGGTGGACCCCAAGAGTCTGGCTTACATCGACGGTACGCAACTGGATTTTGTGCGTGAGGGTTTGAACGAAGGATTTCGCTTCAACAACCCCAATGAGCGTGACAAGTGCGGTTGCGGTGAGTCCTTTCGCGTGTGAGGCTGCAGGACAACGATTTCGAGCTTTTCGGCCTGACGCAACAATTTGCCCAGGACCGAGCGGCATTGGATGGCCGTTGGAAGGACTTGCAGCGCTATGCCCATCCAGACAAATTTGCCGCACAGGGCGATGCCGCTCAGCGGCTTGCCATGCAGTGGTCGGTTCGAATTAACGAGGCCTACCAGCGTCTGAAGGACCCACTTAAGCGAGCGGCCTATTTGTGCGAAATCAACGGAGCTGCCGTAGACGCCCATAGCAACACGGCCATGCCTCCAGCCTTTTTGATGCAACAAATGCAATGGCGCGAATCATTGGAAGATGCTGCATCCAGCGAAGAAGTGGACTCGTTGTTGCTCGAGGTACAGAAAGCGCGGGCCCAACTCCTGCAACAATGCGAGGAGCGAATAGATTTACAGCGTGATTTCAACGCTGCAGTGGGGCCAGTGCGGGCCCTGATGTTTATTGAGAAGTTTTCCCAAGATCTGAATCAGCGCTTGGACCAGCTGGAACATTGATACCCATGGCGCTCTTGCAAATTTCTGAACCCGGACAGTCTCCCAACCCGCATGAGCGGCGCATTGCTGTGGGAATTGATTTGGGCACGACGCATTCTTTGGTGGCTGCAGTGCGTAACGGCTCCGCCGAATGTTTGCCAGATGCTCAGGGCAGGGTGATATTGCCTAGCGCGGTTAGGTATCTGAGTGCCGACCGCCGGCAAATCGGGTTTGAAGCATTGGAGAACCAGATAGCCGACCCCGGCAATACCATCGTGTCTGTCAAGCGCCTGATGGGCAGAGGTCTTAACGATGTGGCTCATGCCGAGAAGCTGCCGTATGCATTGGTGGATGCTCCCGGCATGGTGAAGGTTCGTACGCTTGCCGGAGAAAAAAGTCCGGTAGAAGTGAGCGCAGAGATTTTGGCTACCTTGCGTTTTCGTGTGGAAGACACCTTCACCGACGACATTTTTGGCGCAGTTATTACGGTTCCAGCCTACTTCGATGATGCGCAACGCCAAGCCACCAAAGATGCAGCGCAACTCGCAGGACTGAACGTCCTGCGCTTGATTAACGAGCCCACTGCTGCCGCCATTGCCTACGGGCTGGACAACGGCTCGGAAGGTGTTTTTGCCGTGTACGACCTGGGTGGCGGCACCTTTGATATTTCCATTTTGCGCTTGTCTGCAGGTGTGTTTGAGGTTCTTGCCACTGGTGGGGACTCTGCCCTGGGTGGCGATGACTATGACCGGGCCTTGGCTGACTGGCTGCTGCAGTCTTCGGGACTGACTGCGGATTCCCCTGAAGACCAGGCCCATCTGTTGCAGGAGGCTCGGCATTGCAAAGAAGCCCTTTCGAGTGAAGAAATAGCGACAGCAGAGTTGGAGCTTTCAAGTGGAAGCGAGGAAGTGTCGCTGAACCGTACGCAGTTTGAAACCTGCACTGCCGCTTTGACGCACCGCACTGTGCTTGCTATGCGCAAGGCACTACGCGATGCTGAACTAGGTAAAGCCGACATCCAGGGCGTGGTGATGGTTGGGGGCTCGACCCGCATGCCGCAAATCCGCCGCGTGGTGGGTGAATTTTTTGGGCAGGAGCCACTAATCAACCTGAATCCGGATGAAGTGGTGGCGTTGGGCGCTGCCATTCAAGCCAACCAGTTGGCAGGCAACAACCCATCGGGTGACTTGCTGTTGCTCGACGTGATTCCGCTGTCACTGGGAGTAGAAACAATGGGTGGGCTTGTGGAACGCATCGTTCCCCGCAACCAGACTATTCCCACTGCCATGGCACAGGACTTTACAACCTACAAAGACGGGCAAACTGCGTTGGCTTTGCATGTGGTGCAGGGCGAACGCGATCTGGTGGCTGACTGTCGAAGTCTGGCACGGTTCGAGCTGCGAGGCATTCCGCCGATGGCCGCAGGTGCAGCGCGCATCCGCGTCACTTTTACCGTGGATGCAGACGGGCTTTTAAATGTTTCTGCGCGTGAGCAGGTCAGTGGGGTCGAAGCGCGCATTGATGTCAAGCCATCGTATGGACTGAGCGATGAGCAAATTGCCACAATGCTCAAAGACAGCTTTACTACCGCTGAGTCTGACATGCGTATGCGCGCGCTGGTCGAAGCGCGAGTGGATGCAGATCGCCTTTTGCTGGCCACACGCAGCGCAATAGATGCGGACGGCGATTTGTTGTCGGAAGAAGAGCGAGCCGCGATGGGGTTGGCCATGTCAGATTTGCAAGCGTCACTCTCAGGGGATGACGCTGCAACCATCGAAGCAGTCTCCAAGTCACTGGCTCAGGCCACAGAATCTTTTGCTGCCATGCGCATGAACCGGGGCATCTCCAAAGCCCTGTCCGGAAAAAGCATCAACACCATCTAATTTGCAGTAGACATCGCATGCCCATCATCAAAATCTTGCCGCATCCAGAATATTGCCCAACAGGCGCGGAGATTTCCGCACCCGCCGGAACGTCTATTTGCGAGGCGCTTTTGGACAACCACATTGGCATCGAACACGCATGTGACATGAGTTGCGCCTGTACCACCTGCCACGTCATCGTGCGGGAGGGATTTGCATCGCTCAATGAGCTCGATGAAACTGAGGAGGACTTGTTGGACCGCGCCTGGGGCCTGGAGCCAAACTCCCGCCTGAGTTGCCAGGCACTACTTTCGCAGAAAGACCTGGTGGTTGAAATACCTAAATACTCCATCAACCACGCCAAAGAAAACCACTGAGATGAGTCGTCAGATTTTTCTGGATACCGAAACCACGGGCTTCGATCCGCGCCATCTCACCAACCCTGACCGCATTGTGGAATTGGGTTGCGTGGAAATGGTCAACCGCAAGCTCACTAGTAACAACTTGCACTTTTATCTCAACCCTGAACGTGACAGCGATGAGGGCGCTCTGCGGGTTCACGGTCTGACCACTGAGTTTTTGCGGGACAAGCCCAAGTTTGCGCAAGTTGCCAGCGATTTTCTGGCGTACGTTCGCGGAGCAGAGGTCATCATCCACAACGCTCCTTTCGATGTGGGATTTCTGGATGCAGAGCTCAAGCGCCTGGAGATGGGATCTGTGCGCACGGTTGTGGCGGGCGTGATCGACACGTTGGCACTTGCTAAAGAAATGTTCCCTGGGAAGCGCAACAGTCTGGACGCCCTGTGCGATCGTTTGGAGGTTGACAACTCGGGCCGCACATTGCACGGGGCCCTTTTGGATGCAGAACTGTTAGCCGACGTCTACATCAACATGACACGGGGGCAGGATGCCCTGTTGATGGAGAGTGCTTCTACGGAGACTGCAGGTCCGGCGGTGGATCTGGTTGACCTGCGGGGGATTGAATTGCCGGTGCTGATGGCTTCCGAGCAAGAGATTGAAGTGCACGCGCAAACTGTGGAGCAAATCGACAAATCCAGTGGCGGCAAAGCTGTGTGGAAGCAACAGGAGATTGTTGTACAATCTTAGGCTTTCCTGAAACAAATTCAGGGCGGTTAGCTCAGGGGTAGAGCACTGCATTCACACTGCAGGGGTCACAAGTTCGAAACTTGTACTGCCCACCAAAATTGGTAATGAAATCAAGGACTTACGAGAAATCGCAAGTCCTTTTTTCTTGGCGGTGTCTAAAAAGTGTCCAATTTGTGTTTTCCTTTGGGGCACTTAGACATTCTGAAAATAATTAATTGCAACACGGCGACCGTTGCTTCGTAGCTTCAATCCATGCACCCGATTCCTTCGGGAACCCGGAAATAAGCCAAACGGTTTCAGCAGCTAACCCAATGAAAACCCAGTGGGTTTCGGCGGTTGTCTGGCACGCCCAAAAAGAAACCCGGCACAGTGGCCGGGCTGAACCCTTACGGGCCGCACTCAGGGAGGTAAAGCGCGGGGGCTTGCGCCCTGTCGGGACTTTACACCATGGCGTTGAGGCTGGCCGGGGTGTGCGTGAAATTGCGCATACCTTTCCAGGAAAAAGTCACCGCTATGTCTGAGTCGGGTTTTTTGCCGTACTTGCACAAGCTGGTATCTTTTTGGGTTGCGGGGCCTCCTGATTCATTGCAATTCCACTCTCCTGACCTCGTACCAGGCAAAACGATCGAATGGGTCGTGATGACATGCTTTGTGCATGATGAAGTTACCCCGGTGCAACCAACCTAGTCCATCCATTCCACGTCTTTCGGCAGAACAATGGCAAGCCATCCGCACGATTTGGGAATATGACCCGGATCAACCTTCGTACAACGCAGCGGCTGGGAGGGCATCTGAGAAGTGCCAGTTTGCCCCACCCGGCAAATCCACCATCGACGACCGTGCCAAGAAAGAGTGCTGGGAGCGACATGGCAGCATGAATGGCATCAATGCTGCTGCACATCGAAAAGCTGACTCTCTGACTGATTCCTATGAAAGCCGGACGGTACCGGACGCCAAAAATGCTAGTTTTTCGGGCACAACCAATCCTGTTTTGATTCTGTCATCACGTGAAGAGGCAGAAAACAAACGCGCTGAGGTAAATGCTCGGCACCGAACCGAGTGGATGCAGATTGCTGTACTTCGCCAGGAGGCTTTAGCGCTTCGGAATTCAAACCTTGACCAAGCCATTGCCAGGATAAAGTTGGCCAAGACAGCGGCGGAAACAACGGCCATACAGCAAACCGGCGAACGCAAGGCGTGGGGCATGGACATTCTGGTCGACATTGGATCCCTCAAAGACATGACCGATGCCCAGCTAGAGGCCATCATCAACGGGAAGGCTACACGCTAAATGGCAGCCAAAGCGCTTGCGAAATCCGTAGTCGACGACATCCTTTTGGAATGGCGACTTGGGCAGTTGAGCCAGCAAAAAATTGCCCAGATGAAAGACGTCAGTAAAGGGGTTGTAAACAAGATTTGCAAGGGTGTTGCGCAAGACTTGGCATCCAACGTGACCGCTGGAGTCCAGTACCAGCAAGCACTTTCTCAGCATGATGACCGCATTGTGAACGCCGTTTCCAAAACTGTAGACGAGATATCCAAGCGGCTGAACTTCTTCCGTGGCGCCAACATGCTGGTCGCCAGAACGGTTGTATCGAAGGTCCAAACCGATGGCACCAATGCGAGTTACCAAGACCTTAACGCGGCTGCAACGGCACTGGGTCGTGCACAGGAATCGGTTGTCGGAAAACTGCAGAAAAATTTCGACACCAACACGGTTCAAGGTGAGCAGAGGCATTTGCCGGTTTGTTCGCCAGAACAATTGCGTGCAATCAATTCAATGCTTGAATCCCAATGCTGAATCCAATTCCGGGTCTGGGCAAGGTGCAGTTACTGGCCAATGTCTGCTAACAGTCGCTCAATTCTGTACCCTACGTGCCGACCAGAACAACGGTCCTTGCCTCCTTGTGGCACTATGCGGTCAGACGCAGCGCTCCCAACCTGTCACTGAAAACGCAGGTTTAACGCTGAGTTCAGGCGACTTGAACGTGCTTTATGCGAAAGGTTGTCTGCAACACCGGATTGGGGCTAACCACCCTTTGAGCTTTTGCCAAAAACGTAATCTATAACGAGCGTAAGTAGAGAGAGAAACGAAAATTTTCCAGTACTCGTTAGTGGGAATAGCGTTTTGAAAAAACAGCACTGCGACACCCGAGTCGCCGAGAAGAAAAACCAATAAACCAGCGATGTTCAAGGGGGCGGTCGTTCCAGAGCCAAAGAAGCGGCCAAGCCAACCGGCTTCGAGATCCATTTCTTTCGAGTGAAGAACGAACGCGCCTTGATCGGGCGTGGTGTTGAACTGAATGTCAGCCATTGTTCACCCCCTTTGCCAGACTGAGCACAACCGTCGCGTGCTGCGTTGTATACCCGCAGTGGTCGCAAGCAACAATTGCCGTAGGAATGCTGGGGCCGCCGATGGAGAAAACATTGGGGTCTTCCTGTAACGGTATATTCGTTTCGCCAATGACACTGAACTTGCTTGCTCTACTTTGGCCAAGCAAATCGGGGGGTCTAAGCCGCTACCGGAGAAATAATTTTCAGGAAGCGCGGCGGCGACTGATGGCGGGGTATTGATTCGCTGAGATTCCCAAGAGCCTGTCCTTGTGATGGAATTTTTGCTTTGTGGGGCGCATAACGCACAGTGGGCATCCGGCAACAGATTTGACGTCTTCGGTAACCCGACTTCATAGTCACCCAGCTGTATGACCTGAGGCGGAGGCTTTTTTTTGCCGACATCAATCGGAGTCCGAATAGATCAATGAATGATCACGAAAAACGGGCTAAGCTAACTTTTCCAGACCGGGCGAAATACTTGGTGGCTGAATCGCGCTGAATCGTGAGTGAGTTGTCGGACAGTCCTCAACTCGCCAACAAGGCAGCAAATGCAACATATTCAAAGGAGATCAGATTGAAGGTATCTAAGGTATTGTTTCTTGGTGGGTTACTTGCCGGCATTTATGGACATGCGATAGCTGCTGACTGTGTAAGTGGTGCAACGATTTCGTCTTCTACTACCTGTACGGTTCCGGCAGGCGCGACGAATGTGACTATTCAGGCTTGGGGTGGTGGTGGTGGTGGTGCCGGGGGTGCTGGCGGATTTGGTAGCGGCGGCGGCGGCGGCGGGTCCTACTGTGGTGCAAGTTTCGCGGTAACTCAGACAACGCCTTTGACGGTCAATGTTGGCACAGGTGGGGCTTATGGCACCTCTGGACTCGCTGGAGGGGGTGGTGTGCC
>CAJBMJ010000100.1 GCA_903954045.1 uncultured beta proteobacterium
GTGGCCAGCACCCCGTGCCAACAAGGCGGGCAGGACGTTATCGAGCACATACAGCGCACCGGAATAGTTCACTTCCATATGCCGCAGCATATCGGGCACATCCAGGCTGAAACTGCGCATGCCATGGTAGTAACCGGCGCAATACACCACCACATCCAGAGGGCCCGCTGCCAGTAACTGGCTTGCGGCCTTTTGCACCGCTGCGCGGTCGGTCGTGTCCAACGGGAGAGCCTGGCTACCGGGGTGGCGCTCCACGAAATCCTCAAGTGCCTGCGCATTGCGGGCCGATACCACCACACGCGCACCCTGGGCGTGCAGGGCTGATGCAGTGGCTTCCCCAATGCCAGTAGAAGCGCCCACCATCCAGATGGTTTTGCCCTGCCAATGGTCAAGGCGTGGATTGAGCGGTTGAAAGAAGCTCATGGTGCGCGCTTGGTGAAGGCCAGCGTCACTTCGCCCAGCTGGATGCCAAACTTGCGCATGGACGCCTTGTTGAGCATGACCTGGTCGGACATCAGATACATCCAGTCGTCAAACTCGACGTGATAGACCGACCCATCGAACGGCAAGGCCATGGTGTAGGTCCAGTGAAAGGCGTTTCCTCGGACTTGCCCTTGCGCGGTTCCCACCACGTCGTCGGCGGTGCCGGTGTATCGACCGTCAGCCAGTTTCTTGAGGCGCCAGATGCGTTTTTGCTTGGTGCCATCCGAGTAGGTGAAATCTTCGTCGAGAACACCCTCGTCGCCCTGCCAGGTGCATCGCATCACGACGGCAAACCGTTTGACTACGGAGCCCGACCGGTCGGTGAATACGCCATAGGCATCGAGCATGCCGTTGAAGTATTGCTGCAAATCCAGCACGGGCTTCTCGGCCGCGTAGGCATCCACTTTTTGCGACGCACACCCGCCGACAACCAGGGTGGATGCAGTTGCACCAAAAGCCAAGAGCAATCGTCGTTTCATGGATTTTTCCGAACAAGGAGAAAGTAAAGGAGTGCCGAGGCGACGGCCTTCAGCACGCATGGCAACACGCAATAGACTGCGGTAAGCATTTGCAGCGCCTGGGGATCACGCGTTCCAGGGGTGTAGCCCAGCAGACCGAGGGCAGGCAGTGCCAGTCCGGCGGACAGCGCCAGATTGAATTTGGTTGCGAAGTTCCACCAGCCGAAGTAGGCCCCCTCGGACTTTCCGCTATCACCGCTGGCTGCTATGGCACCTGCCAGCAGGGCTCCTGGCAATGCCAGATCGGTGCCCAGTGCAATTCCTGAGAGCGCGCACACCAGCAGGAAAGCCCCTGTGTCACCACCGCCCAGCTGTGCTGCAAATACAAACACGGCAATGGACAGAAGCATGCCAATGCCCCAGGTACGGGCCAGTCCCAGGATGCGCACGGCTCTGAGCCATAGTGGCAGCGCCAGTGCAGCGCAAACAAAATAGCTGCCCAGGAATGCAGCTTCCATGGACCTGGGCGCCTGTAGTCGATCCTGCACAAAAAACAGGATCAGAGTCGCTGGTATGGCGCTGGCAATGCCGTTGACGACAAACACCGCCAGCAGTGCACGAAACTGCGGTCGGGAAAACGGAAGCCAGATGGAGGACGGAGCTTGAGGTCCTGAGCTAGCGTCGGCCAGGGAAATCAGCGGGACGGGAGCCCAAGCCCATGCAGTCCAACCCGCACCAAGTGCTATGAAAAAGAGAGCTGTTGTGGCAGGTAAACCGAGGGCTACAGGCACAATCGATGCCACAACCACGCCCACCAGGCCCAAGCCTTCACGCCACGCAACTACCCGGCTACGCTGGGTTTCATCACCACCGAGGCGGGCCCCCCAGGACTGGTGCAGGATGCTCAGCACGCTGAATGCGGTGTAGGTGAGCATCAGGCAGGCGGCGACCCATGCCAGCAGCGCATTGGGACTGTTCACCGCCGGAAAAAACAGCAGTGCAAAGCCTAGCCCAAGGGCGACAGTGGCAACGCCTGACCAGGCAAGAACAGCACGGGTTGAACGTCGGAAGAGTCCATCACCCCAGCGCCCGAGCAGTGGGTCAATCACCGCATCCAGCATGCGTGCGCCCAGCAAGATGGCCCCCAGTGTGGCCAATGGCACTCCGAAGTTGCGGGCGTAGAAGTTGGGCAGCAGCACGTAGAGCGGCAAGGCCACGAACGCCAGTGGCAATCCCATAAGCCCATATCGCCATCCATCACGCCAGGAAAACGGAGTGGCAGACGGGTAGCCTGGGGCAGCGGAGGCCATGGATTGGGTTAAGGTGCTGCGCGGGCCAGGAGCTCTGCGCGAAGAGCTGGCTCACTGGTGGCTTCCGACAACCAGATGCCAAAGAAGCGGCGACTGAACTCGACGTCGGCAACGGTGGAGCGCAACTGGCCATTGAACCAGAACTTGGCCCCCATTGACGGAAGGTGCAGGCCGGTGATGCGATTGCCCTCTTGAACATCCGGAAAGGCTTCCTGCATGGCTGCCAGCCAGCGTCGCTCTGTGTCCGTGGACAGCTCTCCAGAACGGCGCATCTCCTTTATAGAGCGCTCTGCAATAGCGTTGCCGCTGAGTGAGCGCAGGTAGGTTAACTCCAGCGCCAGACCATGCTGCGCATACGTGGCCGCTCGAAAGCCGGGTGCGACCCACAAACGCGCGTCGTAGATGCCCAAACCGAAAAAACGCATGCGACTGCTGCCTGCCAGTTGCGCGGAGCCCAGTTCACCGGAAACTTCCTGGGGCACCGTCGACTGTGCCCAAACAGACGCCATGGGTCCCAGCGCCATACCGCCGCAGGCCACCAAGCCTGCGGTGATAAACGTTCGACGATGCAAACGGTCTGCAGGCATGATCAGGCCGCCTTCTTGCGCAGCGTGTACTGCACTACATCAATGTTGTTCTCATCGAATGCAGCTTCGCAATACGCCAGGTAGAACTCCCAGATATGCATGAAACGATCGTCAAAGCCGTTTGCATGCACTTCGGAGCGTCTGGCAATGAATGCATCACGCCAGCGGCGCAGTGTTTCTGCGTAGTCGTGACCAAAGGCGTATTCGTCCACCACTTCCAAGCCGGCGGCTGCGGCTTGCGCGCGAAACTCTCGCGGGCAGGGCAGACAGCCGCCAGGAAAAATGTACTGTTGTATGAAGTCGGTGGAATGCAGGTAGCGTTCAAACAAGGCATCGTCAATCACGATGCTCTGCACGCAGGCATGTCCGCCGGGCTTGAGCAGCCTGGAAACAGTGGCAAAGTAAGTGGACCAGTACTCCTGGCCTACGGCTTCCACCATTTCAATAGAACATATGGCATCGAAGGGAGCATCATCGATGTCGCGGTAGTCCTGCAAACGCAAATCTGTCTTGCCAACCACTCCGAGACGCTGCATGCGATCTTTCGCAAAGGACAGCTGCTCGGTGCTCAGCGTCACGCCGGTGATGGAGGCGTCAAATTCAGTGGCTGCCATTTCTGCAAGCGCACCCCAGCCACAGCCGATTTCCAGCACCCGGTCGCCAGGCTTCACTTTTGCGTGGGTTAACGCACGGCGCACCTTGGTTTTCTGCGCTAGCGCCATGGGTTGCTCAAAATCACCCTGGAAGATGGCTGACGAATAATTCATCGTTTCATCGAGCCAGAGCGAGTAAAAGGCATTGCCCAGGTCGTAATGGGCGTGGATGTTTTTGCGGCTGTTGGTGCGGGTGTTGCGGTTGAGCAGATGCCGCACGCGGTACATCAGGCGACCCAGCCAACTCCCATAGACCACGCCTTCCACTTCAGCACGGTTTTTCACCAGCACGCGCAACAGTTCGGTGAGGTTGGGACTGGTCCAGTCGCCAGCGATATAGCTTTCAGCGAAGCCAATATCCCCTGACTTCAGAGCCGCAGAGAAAACATTCCAGTTAAGCAGGTGCAGCGTGGCATGCGGCGTTGCGTCGCCACCGAAGCGCTGCATGCTGCCGTCGGGCAACTGCACCGTCAGGCTGCCATGGCGCAAGCCTTGCAGCAGCTTGAACACGGCGCGTGCCGCAGCCGGCGTGCCTTGGGGTAAAGAAAAAGGGCGCAGAGGGATGGTGTTGGAGGTGCTCATCGTGGACTCACTGCTATGGATTTATCGGGTCGTGAACGTAGTGGGGGGAGTGGGCTTTCCGAAAAACGGTGCCCCTTTGATGAAA
>CAJBMJ010000101.1 GCA_903954045.1 uncultured beta proteobacterium
ACCTATTCCACGCTGACGTTCACGTCATACCCATGTTTCTTTAGCAAAGCGTGCTGCTTGGCCTGGGCCAGGTCATTGGCAACCATTTCTGTGCACATCTCCTGTGCGGTGATCTCGGGAATCCAGCCCAGGTCTGTTTTTGCTTTGGAGGGGTCACCGAGCAGGGTTTCCACTTCAGTGGGGCGGAAGTAGCGCGGGTCTATCTTGACGATGGTGTCACCCACCTTCAGCGCCGGTGCGTTGTTGCCGGTAACGGCCACCACTTTGGCCACTTCATCCACTCCTTTGCCTTCAAACGCGACGGTAATCCCCAGTGCATGGGCAGTCCAAGTGACGAAGTCGCGCACACTATATTGCACGCCGGTAGCGATGACAAAGTCTTGCGGTTTGTCCTGCTGCAGCATCATCCACTGCATGCGCACATAGTCTTTGGCGTGGCCCCAGTCGCGCAGGGCATCCATGTTGCCCATGTACAGACACTGTTCCAAGCCCTGGGCAATGTTGGCCATGCCGCGGGTGATTTTGCGGGTGACAAAGGTCTCGCCACGGCGTGGGCTTTCGTGGTTGAACAAAATGCCGTTGCAGGCATACATGCCATAGGCTTCGCGGTAGTTCACCGTGATCCAGTAGGCATACAGCTTGGCCACGGCATAGGGGCTGCGGGGGTAGAACGGCGTGGTTTCCTTTTGCGGTGTTTCCTGCACCAGGCCATAGAGTTCGCTGGTGGAGGCTTGGTAAAAGCGGGTTTTCTTCTCCAACCCCAGGATGCGGATGGCTTCCAGGATGCGCAGGGTACCCATGCCGTCGACGTCTGCGGTGTACTCTGGGCTCTCAAAGCTTACGGCTACGTGGCTTTGTGCGCCCAGGTTGTAGATTTCATCGGGCTGCACCTGCTGGATGATGCGCGTGAGGTTGCTGGTGTCGGTGAGGTCACCGTAGTGCAGTGTGAGGCGGGTACCGTCGATGTGGGGGTCGTGGTAAAGGTGGTCAATGCGGCCTGTGTTGAACTGGCTGGCGCGGCGTTTGATGCCGTGTACGGTGTAGCCTTTTTCGAGCAGCAGTTCGGCGAGATACGAGCCGTCCTGGCCGGTGACGCCGGTGATGAGGGCAACTTTGGGTGTAATCGTGGTAGTGGTCATGAGGCAGGGGGAAGTCAAAGTTTTTCCTGGTACGCAGTGTAGGCCAGCTCCAGCCCCTGAGCCAGGTTGTACTGGGCTGTCCAGCCCAGGCTGTTCAAACGGGTGCTGTCCATCCACTTGCGCGGGGCTCCGTCGGGCTTGGTCGCATCGAACGTGATCTTGCCGCCGTAGCCCACCGCTTTGCCCACGGAGTGGGCCAGCTCATAGATGGTGATGTCGCTGCCAAAACCGACATTGATGTGGCTTTGCATGGGCTGGGTGTGGGTTCGGTAGGTAACCAGCGGCAGGTTCATGACGAAAACGCTGGCACTAGCCATATCGTCCACGTACAGAAACTCTCGTTTGGGGGTGCCGGTGCCCTAGATGACGACTTCTGCATGGTTGTTGACCTTGGCGTCGTGAAAACGGCGTATCAGCGCAGGAATAACGTGGCTGTTTTCCGGGTGGTAGTTGTCTCCGGGGCCGTAAAGATTGGTGGGCATGACGCTACGGTAGTCACGGCCATATTGGCGGTTGTAGCTTTCGCACATCTTGATGCCGGCAATTTTGGCAACAGCATAGGGCTCGTTGGTAGGCTCCAATCCGCCCGTGAGGAGCGCTGACTCCGTCATTGGTTGGGACGCCATGCGAGGGTATATGCAGCTGCTGCCCAGAAACAAAAGCTTTTGCACCCCATAAACGTGGGCTGCATGGATGACGTTGGCCTGGACCATGAGGTTGTCATAGATAAAGTCGGCCGGAAACGTGTTATTGGCGTGGATACCGCCCACCTTGGCG